>DATACE010000146.1:0-22434 GCA_036259215.1 Burkholderiales bacterium
GGCAACCTTAACAACAACCAGCTCGGGGCCGCCTATTACGCTACCTGGGAGGAAAGCACCGACCTCCTGGGCAACGACACAGATGCCACGACCACTCCGTTCGACTGGGACGACGATTCGTTCAACGTCACCGCGGCGCCGCTTTGCAGCACTGCGTCGGCCACCCTTAGCTTGCTGTCGGCCACCGAATACGTGCGGACCACCGGGTTGCCGAGGTTCACGATGGCGTCGCCCGTGCCGTAATTGGTGGGGAACTTGCCCCACGCGGGCGGGTTGTACGGCGCGTTCACCCCTGGGTTGAGCTGCAGCTTCACCGGCCCGGGCTGCACATGCGTGATGACCCCGAGGGTGCAGCCGCCGCCGTTCACCATGACCACCAGGTCGTTCGGTTTGAAGCCCGCGGTCTGGTCCACCTCCACCTCCGAGGACTTGGCGTTGAAGCCCTTGATGGTGCCTGGCAGCATGCGGCTGTCGCCGCTCACGAACATCACCGTGACGGTGTCCGGGTCGGTGAACGGCGCGGTGGTGTCGGTGCCGATGAGGATTGGGGCGATCGAGATCGTCGGCAGCGTGGAACCCGGCTGGATATTGCTCGAGTAGTGAGGATCGAAATACCAGTAGATCTCGCCGCAGCCGAGCGCCGCGGAGTCGGCGATTCCGTAGCCCGCATTGCGCACGTCGCGCTCGATGGTGTACAGGCCGATGATGCCGTTGGTCTGGGCGCCGCTTTCCCCGAGCGTCGAGCGGTTGAACCGATCGCCTGTGAGGTAGGCCTGCGTGATGATGACGATGCCGATCATGCCGATAGCCACCGCGACCAGCACTTCGATCAAGCTCATGCCCGATTGCAGTCTTTTCATGGCTCGCCTCAATCCGTCGCCCGGTAGATCTGTGCCAGGACGACGTGATTGCTTGCGCTGTCGCCGGGCGGCTGCCAGCGCACGGTCACCTGAACCTGGCGGTTGTTCACCGCGATGATCGGCGCATTCCCGCCGGTGGCGTTGGGCAGCAAAGTCTGCACGCGCGCCAGCCAGTCGCTGCAGCGCGGTGTGCTGGCGCAGTTGGCGGTGGCATAGTCGGAGAGATTTGCCGGATCCGTCCACATGACGCCGACGATCTCGTTCGCGAGGAAGCTCGCCTCCGAGCGATATTTCGCGTCGATGGTGGTGCGCATGGCGACCGCCTGCATGCCGAGCAGGGCCAGGATTCCTATGGAGAAGATCAGGATGCCGATCAGCGCCTCGATCAGCATCACGCCGCCTTGCCTTTGAAGTGAGTTATCCATGGCTCGCCTCGTCACGGTGCCGGACAGCGACGCGGATCGGTGCTGCCGGGATTGACCTTGGGATCGCACAGCCGGATCTGCCCGCCGGTCGACACCAGTACTCGCAGGCAGCGCATGGTGCCGTTGGCGTCCTCGTGCTCGCAGGCGCCCGCGAGGCTGCGCAGGTCGATGGTGCCGATGCCGGCGCCCACCACCCGCCCCATGCCGTTGAACACGACGCTCGTGGCGTCGGCGTCGAGCAGCACGTTGGGCGTGCCGTCCCTGGATGATTGCTTCTGCACGATGCCGGTGGCGGTGGTGCCCGGGTTCTCATGGCACTTGCCCGCAGGGTCGGCGATGCTCACTACCCAGGAAAGCGCCGCGTCGGACAAGGCACAACCGGAGGTGAGGTTCGTCACGAACTGGAAGCGCACGGACGAGTTGCGCCGCAGCGCTTCGGCACGCGCAAGGTTGAGCCCTTGCAGCACGGATTCCCCCGCGTTGCGGATCTGGGTGTTCTGCAGGAATATCGAGAAGTTAGGCACGGCGAGAAATAGCAGGATGCTGAGGATGGCGAGCCCGATCATCAGCTCGATCAGGGTCACGCCGCGCTGCCCCCGGCTCAGCATGCTTCGCCTTTGCGGGTAATCCAGCGGGTGCCGCAGTCGCTGAAGCCGGCGACGCTGGTGAAGTCGGAGGCGCGCACGTTCGACTCGGTGATGGAGTACACGAACCCGGTCAGGTCGCCCAGCCCGGTCGCCGTGCAGGTGTAGGTGTCGCCGGTCGGGGCGGTGCAGGCATACGTGAAGTAGCGCGTGCCTTGCGCCGCGGTGCTGAAGCCCGGCGTCGAGCCCGACGCCGGGTCCGGCTGGTAGGAGCGGTTATCGGCGTAGTACTTCTCCGCCCGAAGCCGCAGCTCTGACAGCGTGGAGGTGGCCTCGGTGATCTTGCCGCGCCGCACGTAGTCCGTGTAGGCCGGCAACGCTACCGCGGCCAGAATGGCCACGATGGCCACCGTCACCATCAGCTCGATCAACGTGAATCCCCTGGCCCCGCCCATGGCATCTCCTTTTCTTTGCATGCCAGATGCTACGGACAGCTCTTCGCGGCCTCCAATGCGGTGCGACCGGCGGCTGAAAAGCCGGGGCGAACGGCGCGCCGCGGCGCACGGTGCGCGCACTACTTCACGGGGGCGCGGCGTGCAAAAAAGTGTGGCGTATAATTCGCTCCTCCCGCAGTGAGTCTGCGGTGCACTCGCTGGTGTAGCTCAGCTGGTAGAGCAACTGATTCGTAATCAGTAGGTCCGCGGTTCGAGTCCGCGCACCAGCACCAAGAAGCCCGCCATGGCCGCCAACATTCTCGTCGTGGACGATGACGCCAACAGCCGCGAGCTGCTGCGGCTGCACTTGAGCGCCGCGGGCTACGCGGTGCAGGTGGCCGAGGACGCCATCAGCGCCGGCTACCTGGTGCTGCGCAGCCCGCCCGATCTCATCATCACCGACGTGCACATGCCGCACATGGACGGCTTCGAGTTCATCGCCGCACTTAAGGCCGACAAGACGTTGCCGCAGATCCCGGTCATCTTCCTCACCACCATGGAGGAGGGCGACCACCGCGGCAAGGAGTTGGGCGCGGCCGGCTACCTCACCAAGCCGGTGCGCTCTGACCGGCTGCTGGCGTTGGTGGCGCAGCACGTGCCGGGCGGCGCCCACCCCATCGGCTAGCAGCCGCTAAGGGCAGTTCCTCAGCTCGCTGCCTTCGACCTGGCGCGCGATGTCCATGAGCCGCGCCTCCAGCGCCGGATCGACATTCTTGACCTGCAGCCAGACTTTCGGCACCAGGGTGTCGCGCGGGACGACGATTGCCGTACGCACGCCTTGGGCGCGCAGCGCCTCCAGCCGCGCCTGAGCTGCTTCTTCCGTACGATAGACGCCCAGCGAAAGCGCCCAGCGCCATTCGCTGTCGTCGCCGACGATGTAGTAATCGTCGACGCCCAACGCCTTCAGCTCGCCGGACTTGCGCAGCGCCGCCTGGCGGCTGCCCTGCGGCGGCATGTACACCCACCAGGCGGCGAGCTCCTCGGTGCGGCGCGCCACCAGCCGGCTGCCGAGCGCGAGCGGCTCCAGGGCTTTCTCTGCGCGTGGATAATCGGCGAGCGCGAAGCTTCCCCATTCCAAGCAGCGGCCCGGGGGCGCTGCCGTTGCCGCGGCGGCCGTCGAAGGCTTGGGCGCCGGCGGCGCGCGCAGCTCGCTCGGCGGCACGATCTTCAACTTCTCGGGGTCGACCTGCCGCGCCAGAGGATTGGGGTCGACCGGCGGGTCGGCGACATCGTGCCGCGACCAGGCCAGGAAAGCGAGGTTGGCCAGCACCAGAAGGAGGAACAGCGCCCTCATCGGGCCGCTGCGCGCTCGGCGAGCGCGATATGCGCCAAGCCGTCGAGCACCAGGTTTTCGATATAGCGCCGCGGCATCGACAGCTGGTCCACCAGCAGGCGCCCGGCGCCGCCCGAGACGATGCACAGCGGGTTGAGCTCAAGCTCCCGGAACACGCGATACATGCGCTCCACCGCGCCGGCCTGCGCATGGCGGCAGCCGGTCTCGATGGCATCCACGGTGTTGCGCGGCGCGTCCCGGTAACCGCCTTCCTGGATCGGCAACCGCCCAGTGTGCTCGTGCAGGACGAAGCGCATCAGCTCCACGCCGGGCAGGATGGCGCCGCCGAGGAACACGCCGCCGCCGGTGAGCATGTCGACGGTCGTCGCGGTGCCGGAATTGACCACCAGACACGGCCCGCTGTGCACCCCGCGGGCCGCGATGAGCGCAGCCCAGCGGTCCGGGCCCAGTTGCTCGGGCCGCTCGTACTGGTTGGTGACGCCGCAGCGTTGCGCTTCGGCGTGGAGCCAGATCGGCCGGGCATCGAAGATGCTGGTCCAGTTCACCAGCAGGTGGTGCGCGCCTTCGCCGGCGACATTGGAAATGATGATGCGCTCGGGATCCTCGTGCGTGACCGAGAACGGGTTGACCTGATCGCTCGCGGCGGCGAACTCGATCAGCGAGACCGTGGCCACGCTCGTCCAGCGCTGGCCGTCGTGCCAGCCCCACTTGACCCGCGAGTTGCCGGCATCGATGGCGAGGATCACGCCGCCCTCGCCGTCACCAGGCGTCCGGCGCGCACGGCGCGCACGCCTTTGCGGCTGCGCAAGCGCAACGAGCCGTCCTCGGCCAGACCGCAGGCCACGCCGCTCAGCGTGCGGCCGTCGGCCAGGCGCACGCGCAGGCGCTGACCGGCGTGGGCGTCGAATGCTTCCCAATCGGCCGCGTCGAAGCCACTCGACTCGAAGCGCTCCAGCGCTGCCAGCAGGTTGCGGGCGATGTCGCGGATCAGCCGGTTACGGTCCGGCGAGCTGAAGGTGTCGAGGAACGCGACGCGCCTTCGCAGGCGTGCTTCGAGACCGGGTGTCCTGAGGCAATTAATGCCTATGCCGAATACGACGCGCGTGCGGCCGCGGGCGGCGGCGCGGGTTTCGACGAGAATGCCGCCGAGCTTGGCCTCACCGACCACCAGGTCGTTCGGCCATTTGAGCGCGACCGCGCGCACCCCGGCATTGCGCAACGCCCGCGCCGCCGCCACCCCGGCGACCAGCGACAAGGCGGCGAGCTCGCGCGCCGGCCTCTGCACGGTGGTGGCGAGGGAAAAGGTCAGGTCCGCCCCCGGTGTGCTGTGCCAGCGCCGCCCGCGGCGCCCCCGGCCGGCGGTCTGCGCTTCGGCCGCGAGCAGCAGGGTGGCATCTCCCGGCTGCTTCAACAGCACCTCATTGGTGGAGCCGCAGCTGGCCACCACGCGCACTTCCACGTCTGGCAGGCCGATCGAGCCCGCATCGAGTCGCTCCATGCCGCTAGTTTAGCGGCCCGCGCAGGTCAGTCCGGCCAGGCGCGCTGCCCCGGGCGCAGCGTTTCGACCAGGCGGCAGATGCGCAGAACCCCCTGATCGTCGAACCTGCGACCCACGAGCTGGATGCCGATGGGCAGGCCGCGCTCGCTGAAAGTCCAGTTGACCGACGCCGCCGGCTGGCCGGACATGTTGTAGGGCACCGTGAAGGCAATGTGCGGCAGCGCGTTGCGCGGATCATTGCCCGGCGCCGGCAAGCCGGCCTCATAGGGCAGGATAGGTGAGGTGGGGGAGAGGATGAAGTCGTACGCCAGGCACGCCGCCACGGCAGCCTCGCGCATCGCCATGATGAAGGTAAAGGCCTGCATCACTTCGCTTCCGGTGAAGCGCTGTGCGCGCCAGGTGCACCATTCCGCAATGAACGGCAGGACGCGGGCGCGGCGCGCCGCGGGAAGCTGCATCAGGTCCCGATAGGAGCGCGCTTCGAAGAAGCGGCACACCCCATCCAGCATTTCCTCGGTTAGGAACGAGCGGATCGACTCAACCGTGCAGCCGGCGCCGGCAAGCGCGCCGGCGGCCGACTCGGCGGCCGCGCGGACCTGCGGGTCCACCGGCAGGCCAACGCCCATGTCCGCCAAGAAGCCGATCCGGATGCGCTTGGGCGCAAGTACGTCCAGGTCCGCCACGAAGTCGCATTCGTGCGGTGGCAGGCCCATGAAATCGCGCGCATCGGGCTGCGCGAGGACATTCATCAGCATCGCCGCGTCCTCCACGGTGCGCGTCATGGGCCCGGCGACCCTGCCCATGAAAGGCGGCACGATGGGCACGCGGCCAAACGAGGGCTTGAGCGCGAATATGCCGCAATGCGTGGCCGGCAGGCGCAACGAGCCGCCGATGTCTGTGCCCAAATGCAGCGGTGCATAGCCGGCCGCGGCGGCGGCCGCTGCGCCCGAGCTCGAGCCCGACGGGTTGCGCTCGGGGTTCCAGGGATTGCGTGTGATGCCGTGCAGGCTGGACAGTCCCGAGGAAAGCATGCCGTAGTCCGGCATGGTGGTTTTGCCCAGGATCACGCAGCCCGCCTCGCGGCTACGGGCCGCGGGCGGCGCGTCGGCCGGCTGCGGCGGCGCCTGCTCGTTGGCGCGCGTGCCGATGGGCGCGGGGTCGCCGCGCGTGGCGATGTTCTCCTTGACGGTGAGCGGCACGCCGTCCAGCGCAGACAGCGGCTTGCCGGCGCTCCAACGCGCTTCGGAGGCGCCCGCGGCCGCGAGCGCGGCCTCACGGTCGGTGCGGTACATCGCGTTAATGCGCGGCTCCCACGCTTCCATGCGGGCGATCGCTTGCCGCGCCACCTCGACCGGCGAAAGCTCGCGGCGAGCATAAAGGGTCGAAAGTCGCGACGCGGCAAATTGGTGGGCATCCGCCATGCGGCGACTATATACTCGCCGCGCCGCGATGAAGAAACTGCTGCTCGTTCTGCTGTGCGCTGTCGCGCCCGCCCATGCGGCGCAGGAGGTGCGACTGTGGCACGCGATGAGCGGCCCGCTGGGGGTCGAGCTCGACCGGCTGGTCGCCCGGTTCAACGCCTCGCAGAAGGACTATCGCGTAGTGTCGTTTTTTCACGGCCCGTACGACGCGGTGCTGGCCGACGATATCGAGCTGCGCAGGGGCACGCCGCGCTCCCCGCATATCGTGCAGGTGCAGGACGCGGCCACCGCCGACATGATGCACAGCGGCGCGGCGCTGCCGTTGTGGCGCCTGATGCCCGAGCGCGAGGCGAGGTATCTGCCCGCGGTGTCCGCGTACTTTTCCGACGAAGAAGGCCGCCTGCTCGCGCTGCCATTCAATATTTCAACCCCCGTGCTCTACTACAACCGGGACGCGTTCCGCGAGGCGAAGCTCGATCCCGACAAGCCGCCGCGTACCTGGTATGAAGTGCCGCCGATCCTGGGCGCTTTGGTGCAATCCGGCCGGGCCTGCGCGCTCACCACGACCTGGCCATCCTGGGTTCTGATGGAGACCATGAGCGCCTGGCACAACCAGGCCTTTGCCACCCACCACAACGGCATGGCCGACGGCCCGGTGCGTCTCGCCTTCAACACGCGGCTCATGGTGCGCTGGATCTCCATGCTGTCGTCCTGGCAGAAGTCGGGCTACTTCAGCTACTCCGGGCGCAACGACGAGGCCGAGGCACGCTTTGCCGCGGGGGAATGCGCCGTGCTCACTGCATCGTCGGCCAGCTTCCACCGCCTGCGCGAGGCCGCGCAATTCGATTTCGGCGTGGCGCAGCTTCCCTACTACGACGATTTCGACGGCGCCCCCCAGAACACGCTGGCCGGCGGGAGCGGCCTGTGGGTGATCGCCGGCCTGCCGGCCGCCGAGTACAAGGGCGTAGCCCGATTTCTGGCTTACCTCTCCAGCATCGACGTACAGGCGTTCTGGCACCAGCGCACCGGCTTCGTGCCCATCACCGCGGCGGCCTACGAGCTTTCCCGCCGGCAGGGCTTCTACCGCGGTCACCCGGAACAGGAGATCGCGGTGCGCCAGCTGCTCCAGAAGCAGCCGACCGACGAATCCAAGGGCATCCGCCTGGGCGAGCTGCGCCGCATCCGCGGCATCATCCACGAGGAGCTCGAGGCGGTCTGGAGCGGCGCAAAGCCGCCGCTCGAGGCGCTCAACACCGCCGTGCAGCGCGGCAACCTGCTGCTCGACGGCGCAGCGCAGCGCTAGGCCGCAGGCCATGAGCCCGCGCCTGCTGCGCTGGGGGATGAATGTCTGGCCGCCTTTCCTCGGCGCCGGCATCCATGTGCGCAGCATCGCGGCCGACTGGAGCGAAGCGGTCGTCGAGCTGCGCGCGCGCCTGGTCAACCGCAACTACGTCGGCACGCATTTCGGCGGCAGCCTGTTCGCGATGACCGATCCGTTCTACGCGCTGCTGCTCATGCACCGGCTTGGCGAGCGCTACCTCGTCTGGGATCGCGCGGCGTCGATCGAGTTCGTCGCGCCCGGCCGGGGCACCGTGACCGCGCGATTCCAGGTTTCCCGCGACCTGGTCGAATCGATCCGCAAGCAAGCGCAAAGCGGCGCCAAGGTGCTGCCGGAGTTCGAGGTGGAGATACGCGATCGCGCCGGCGAGCTGGTCGCGCGCGTGCACAAGACGCTTTACGTGCGGCTGAAGCCCCGGTTCAGACGTGCAACAGGCTAGTAAGGAAGAGGCGCGTCCGGCTTCAGCGGCTGCAGCGCGGCGCGGAAATCCGTCTTGATGCGCTCCAGCGCGGCTGCGTTGTCGGCTTCGAAGCGGATCACGATCACCGGCGTGGTGTTGGAGGCGCGCGCGAGGCCGAAGCCGTCCGCGTACTCCACGCGCACCCCGTCGATCGTGAGCACCCGCTCCGCCCCCGCGAACGGCTTGGCCGCCTGCAGCCTTTTCACCAGCGCGTGCGGCTCGCCTTCGTCCAGCGCCCAGTGCAGCTCGGGCGTGGAAGGCGCGTTGGGCAGGCTCTTGAGGCACGCGTTGGCGTCTTTTTCCTTGGACAGCACTTCCAGCAGTCGTGCGCCGCCATAGAGCGCGTCGTCGAAGCCGTACCAGCGCTCCTTGAAAAAGGTATGGCCCGACATCTCCCCCGCGAGCAGCGCGCCCGTCTCCTTAAGCTTCGCCTTGATGAGCGAGTGCCCGGTCTTCCAGATGGTGGGCTTGCCGCCGTGGCGCTCGATCCACGGCGCGAGCAAGCGCGTGCTTTTCACGTCGTAGATGATCTCGGCGCCGGGGTTGCGGCCGAGCACGTCCTTGGCGAGCAGCATGAGCTGCCGGTCGGGAAAGATCACCTCGCCGTCTTTCGTCACGACGCCCAGGCGGTCGCCGTCGCCATCGAAGGCAAGGCCGAGCTCGGCGGAGGTGTCGCGCAGGCTGCGCACGAGGTCGACCAGGTTCTCCGGCTGCGCCGGGTCCGGATGGTGGTTCGGAAAATTGCCGTCCACCTCGCAATAAAGCTCGGTGACCTTGCATCCCAGCCGCCGGTACAGGCGCGGCGCCAGCATGCCGGCCACGCCGTTGCCGCAATCCACTGCGATGTGGAAAGGGCGCGCGATCTTGACATCCCCGGCGATGCGCTCGACGTAAGCGTCGAGCACGTCGGCGGTGCTGCGCTTGCCGGCGCCGGCGGCAAAGCGGCCGGCTTCGATTCGCCTGCGGATGTCCTGGATTTCATCGCCATAGAGGGTGTTGCCGGCCACCACGATCTTGAGGCCGTTGTACTGCGGCGGGTTATGGCTGCCGCTCAGCGCCACGCAGCTGCCCGTGCCCAGGTGGTGCGCGGCGAAGTACGCGAGCGGCGTGGGCGCCATGCCGATGTCGATGACGTCGGCGCCGGCGGCGTTCAGCCCGTCGGCGAGCGCCGCCGACAGCGCGGGGCCGGAAAGCCGTCCGTCGCGGCAGATGGCAAAGGTCGGCGCGCCACGCTCGCGGCCCAGGCTGCCCAGGGCGCGGCCGATTTCGTGCACCAGCTGCGGGGTGAGGCTGCGGTCCACCACGCCGCGAATGTCGTAGGTGCGGAAGATTTCGGCGGGAACGTTCACTGGGCGAGGAACTCGAAGAGGCGTTGGGGGAGCCAGCTATGCCGGCCAGGAAAAGGCCCGGCGAGAAATCCGGCGTGGCCTCCGGTGGGCGGAAATTCTAGCACCACGCACCTGGCCGCCCTTTGCGCCGCGGCGAGCAGGGCATGCTCCGGAAGGAAGGGGTCGTTGCGCGCGTTGAGCAGCAGCGTAGGAACGCGAATCGCCTCCAGATGCGGACCGCTCGAGGCGCGCCGCCAATAGTCGTCGGTGTCGCGAAAGCCGTGCAGCGGCGCTGTCACCAGGCCGTCGAACTCCCGAAAGCTGCGCGCCGCCCGCAGGCGGGCGCGATCGTACAGGTCGGGAAAAAGCTCGAGCTTGGCAAGCGACTTGGGCTTGAGGGTAGCGAGAAAGTGGCGCGTGTAAAGCCACCGGTTCAGGCCGCGGTCGAGCGCGGCGCCGGCCGCCGCCAGATCGATCGGCGCCGACACGGCTGCCGCCCGGTGCACGCGGGCGCGCGCCGCCTCGCCACGCTCGCCCAGCCACTTGAGCAGCGCATTGCCGCCCAGGGAAACGCCTATGGCGCGCACCTCGCCGGAGAACCGGCTCAGGATCCAGTCCAGCTCGTCGCTGTCGCCGGAGTGATAAGCGCGCGCCTTGCGGTTGGGTTCGCCCGAGCAGCCGCGAAAGTGCGGCATGGCCACGCGCCAGCCGCGGCCCAGCGCATGCGCGCCGATGGCGCGGGCATAGTGGCTGTCGGAGCCGCCCTCCAGGCCGTGGAACAGCACGAGCTGCTCGCGCGCGCCCGGGTCGCCGCAGAAATCCACGTCGATGAAGTCGCCGTCCGGCGTATCCCAGCGTTCGCGGCGCAGCGGCAAGCGCCGCGGCGGCAGCAGGGATGCCGCGATCGTCTGCAGATGGCCGCCCGGCAGCCACCACGGCGAAGAAAAAGAGGTCAGAGCAATCTTATGCTAATGCAGCAGCTTGGGCGGGGCGTCGGCCGCGGCCGGCTCCGGCTGCGCGGGAGCAGGCGAGGCGTGGTGCACGATCATGCGCCAGCCGGCCGCGGTGCGCAGGTAAACGTTGGTGGCGACCACCGGGGCCATGGCGCGTGCATCGCCGGTCACGCTGAAGTTTTCATGCACGCTGTGCACCGCGATCATCATCCCGGTCACCGCAACCTGCTGGGTAATGCGCACCCGCGGGCCGGCGCCGCCGGCAAATATCTTGGCCCAGCTCTCGCGCACCTGGTCCTGGCCCGACAGGCGCGGCCCGGTAGGGTGCACGCAGACGATGTCTTCGTCTTCCGACCACACCGCCATCATGCCTTCCAGGTCCCCGCGCTCCAGGGCCTCGTAAAAGGCGTTCTCCGCGTCCTGCGCCGTGGGAAAGATCTTGCCGCTCACGCCGTCAGATTGTCTATTTCCTTCAGCACCAAATCCACCCTCATGTCGCGCATGCAGCGAAAGTGCCCCAGCGGGCATTCCCGCTGAAAGCAGGGGCTGCACTCGATGTGCAGCCACAGGACGCGCGCGGCGTCCGACAGCGGCGGCGTGTGCTCGGGGCTGGAAGATCCGTACAGCGCCACCAGCGGCCGCCCGAGCGCCGCCGCGACGTGCATCAGCCCCGAATCGTTCGACACGACCACATCCGCCCCCGCGATGAGGTCGATAGCCTGGTCGAGCGTGGTTTCGCCCGCGAGGTTGCGGCCACGGATGCCGCGCGCCGCTTCCGCGTCCCTGGCGGAGCCAAGGATCACGGCCTGCAGTCCGAGGCGCTCGCTCAGTTCGCGGCTCAGTTCGCTGAAATGCGGCCAGCGCTTGGCCGGCCCGTATTCCGCGCCCGGGCACAGCGCTGCATAGCGGCCCACGATTCCGAACCTGTTGCGCGTGGCCTCGACGTCCTCCCCGCGTGACTCGAGGCGCGGCGGCGGCAGGGGGAGCCTCAGCTCGTTGCCCGGGGGCTCGGACAGGCGCGCATAGTGCACGGTCATCGGCCCCGCATCCTTGCGGTACAGCAGGTTCAGCAGGCCGTAGCGCGACTCGCCCACGTAGCCGCTGCGCAACGGAATATCGGCGAAAAACGGCACCAAGGCCGACTTCCAGGTGTTGGGCAGGACGATGGCCTGCTGGTAGCGGCGAGCGCGCAGCTCGCGGCCTATGCGCCAGCGTTCGCGCAGCTGCAGTCCGCCGTGGCGAAACGGCACGGCGAGGGCCTCGTGCACCTCGGGCATGCGGCGCACCACCGGCGCGACCCATTCGGGCGCCAGCACGTCGAGCTGCAAGCCGCCTGCCTTCTCGTGCAGCCGCGACAGCAGCGGCTGCGCCATCAGCGCGTCGCCGATCCAGTTGGGGGCGACGACCAGGATGCGAGGCACCTAATGGCCTTTGACCGGCGCACCTTTGTAGAGGTATCGGGTCCCGCAGTAAGGGCAGCGTGCTTCGCCCTGCTTCGCCACGTCGAGGAACACGCGCGGGTGGCGCGACCACAGCGGTGCGTCCGCCATCGGGCAGTGCAGCGGCAGGTCCTTCTCGGTGACCTCTACTTCTTGACTGGCGTCAGCCATTTGCGGCGTTTCTTGTCCTTGCCGGTCACGACGTCGAAGAAGGCCTTCTGGATCGCCTTGGTGATCGGGCCGGCCTTGCCCAGGCCGATCATGCGGCCGTCGAGCTCGCGGATGGGAGTCACCTCGGCGGCCGTGCCGGTGAAGAAGCACTCGTCGGCGATGTAGATGTCGTCGCGCGTCAGGCGCTTGGAGATTACCGGGTAGCCGAGCTCCTGCGCGAGCTCGATCACCGAGCTGCGCGTAATGCCGGTGAGCGCGGAGGTGAGCTCCGGCTCGTAGATCGTGCCGTCCTTGATAACGAAGACGTTCTCGCCCGCGCCTTCCGCGACGAACCCGTCGACATCGAGCAGCAGGCCCTCGTCGTAGCCGTGCTGCGTGGCCTCGAGCGTCGCCAGCACCGAGTTCGGGTAGGTACCCGACATCTTGGCGCGCGCCATGGTGACGTTGATGTGGTGGCGCGCGTAGGACGAGGTCTTCACGCGGATGCCCTTGGAAAGCGCCTCGGGGCCGAGGTAGGCGCCCCACGGCCAGGCGGCGATGGCGACGTGCACCTTTGCGCCGACCGGCGACACGCCCATCTCCTCGGAGCCGTAAAAGGCGATCGGCCGGATGTAGCAGGCCTCGTGCTTGTTCACGCGCACCACCTCGATCTGCGCCTTCATCAGCTGCTCGCGCGTGAAGGGGATTTTCATCATGTAAATGTGCGCCGAGTTGAACAGCCGGTCGGTATGCTCCTTCAGCCGGTAGATCGCCGTGCCGATGGCCGTCTTGTAGGCCCGCACGCCTTCGAACACCGCCAGGCCGTAGTGCAGCGAGTGGGTCAGCACGTGCGTGGTTGCCGAGCGCCACGGCACCAGCTTGCCGTCGTACCAGATCGAGCCGTCGCGGTCCGCCATGGACAGCGGCGCTGCTGCCTTCGCCATGAATGGTGCCTCCCCTGAGAACGAACGGCTATTCTAGCGAAACTGCGGCGCCAGACTATTAAACGATTCGTTAATCCTTAATCCGATATGGAGCTCGACCGCATCTTCACCGCGCTGGCCTCGGCTCCGCGCCGCCGCATGCTCGCGTTCCTTTCCCAGACGGCGCTTACCACCTCGGACCTCGCGGCGCGCTTCCCGATGAGCGCACCGGCGGTGTCGCGCCACCTGTCGGTGCTGCAGAACGCCGGGCTCGTGGAGAGCGAGCGCCAGGGGCAGCGCGTGCTGTACCGGCTCAAGCGCGATACGCTGCTCAACGCGCTGGCACGGCTTGCTTCCGAGGTCGACGGGCCGCTTCGCCGCGAGCCGCCGCGCGAAGCCATCTAGCCGGCATTTAAATTGCTGCGAGGGGGACGTGAAGTCCCCGCACTCCATCCGCGACATCGAGCCCAGCGCCATCCGGCCGTGGCGCTTCGCCAGCCTGGCGCGCAGCCTGTCGACCGCGCTCGGCCGCCCGGCGGCTTTTGCCGTGGCGGCGCTGGCGGTAATCCTGTGGGCGGCGAGCGGGCCGCTGTTCGATTACAGCGACACCTGGCAGCTGGTCGTGAACACCTCGACCACCATCGTCACCTTCCTCATGGTGTTCGTCATCCAAAACACGCAGAACCGCGACACCGCCGCCATCCAGATCAAGCTGGACGAGCTGATCCGCGCCACGCAGGGCGCGCACAACGCCGTGCTCGACCTGGAGCAGCTCGATGATGCGGAGCTGCAGGCGTACCTGCGGCGCTACGAGGAGCTGGCGGCGGCGGCGCGTGATCGGCTCAAGAAAGGCCGCATCGACACCGGCTCGCCGGACATCAAGCCCCGAATAGCGCGCGGCTGAGCGCCTGTACCGCCTGCCGCGGCGCGGCCACGTCCGCCGGCGGCACGCGCGCGTACTGCGCGCCGTTCAGCCGCAGCATGTGCTGCAGCCGGCGGAACTGGCGATACGCATCGGCTGCGCCCTGGCAGATGGGCTCTGCAAGCAATTTGAGCTCGCCGGCCATGCGCAGCAGCGCGATGTTGCCGAGGTTGCGGGTCAGCTCCGGGAAACGCTGCGCGTGCGCCAGCACCAGGAATTGCACTGCGAACTCGATGTCGATCATGCCGCCGCGGTCGTGCTTGAGATCGAACAGCCCCGACTTGTTGGGATGCGCGACGTGCAGCTTCTCGCGCATTGCGACGATTTCCTTCTTCAAGGGTTCGACGTCGCGCGGGCGGCGCAGGATGCGCTCGCGGATCGCCTCGAAGGCGGCGCCGACCGCCGCATCGCCGCAGACATGCCGCGCGCGGGTGAGCGCCTGATGCTCCCAGACCCACGCGTCGTGCTCCTGATAGCGTTCGAACGCGTCGAGCGACGACACCATGAGACCCGAGGCGCCGCTGGGCCGCAGCTGCAGGTCGGTCTCGAACAGCACGCCGGAGGAGGTGCGCGTAGTGACCCAGTGCTGCAGGCGCGAAGCGAGCCGGGCGTACACCGCCGCCGCCTGCTCGTGCGCATCGTCGTACAGGAAAATGATGTCGAGGTCGGAGGCGTAGCCCAGCTCCTTGCCGCCGAGCTTGCCGTAGGCGGCGATCGCGAAGCGCGGCGCGCCTTCCCGGTGGCGCTGGCGCAGATCCTTCCACGCCTCCTCCAGCGAAACCTGCAACGTGAGGTCGGCCAGCGCCGACAAGTGGTCGGCCAGCCGCTCGACCGTGAGCAGCCCCCCGAGGTCCTGCGCGAGCAGGCGGAACACCTGCGACTGGTGCATCTCGCGCAGCAGGTTCATGCGCCGCTCGGTGTCGCCGGCGTGCGCGTCGAGCTGCGCGCGCAGGCTGCGCCCGAACGCTTCGAGATCCGGCGGCGCATAGAGCAGCCGATCGTCGAGCAGCTCGTCCAGAAGCAGCGGGTGGCGGGTGATGAACTCGGCCGCCCAGCTCGAGGCGCCGAGGATGCGGGTCACGCGCTCCAGCGCCTCCGGATGCTCTGCCAGCAGCGCGAGGTACGCGGCGCGCGCGGCGATCGCTTCGACGAGCTCGATGCCGCGCGTAAGGGTGACCTGCGCATCCGGCGTGGCCGCCGCGGCGCGCGCGAGCGACGGGATCAGCGCGTCCAGGCGCCGCCGCGACTCGGCCGGCAGGGCGGCGTAGCGCTGGCTGGCGCGCAGGCTCTGCAGGCGCGGGTGCTCGGGCCAGTCCTCGGCGGCCTGCGCCGACTCAGCGAATATCGCCTCGAAATGCCGCGACACCGCCACGCGATGTGCCTCGAGCGCTGCGGCGAACGCCTCCCAGGAGGGAAAGCCGCTCATGCGCGCTATCGCCGCGCGCTCCTCGGCATTCTCGGGAAGGTCGTGGCGCTGTGCGTCGTCGAGGTATTGCAGCCGGTGCTCCACGTTGCGCAGGAACACGTAGGCGGCGGACAGCTCGCGCGCCGCGTCCGGGGGAAGAAGGCGTTTCTGACCGAGGAGCGACAGCACTTCAAGGGTCGGCCGCACGGTGAGCTCCGCCTCGCGGCCGCCGCGCACCAGCTGCAGCGCCTGGGCCACGAACTCGATCTCGCGGATGCCGCCGGGCCCGAGCTTGACGTTGCCGGCGAGCTCGCGCCGCGCCACGTCGCGGCGCACTTCCGCGTGCAGCTGGCGCATCGCTCCGAGGGTGCCGTAATCCAGATACTTGCGGAACACGAAGGGCCGCACGATGCGGAACAGCTCCTCGCCTTTGGTGCCGGTCAGGGCGCGCGCCTTGATCCAGGCGTAGCGCTCCCATTCGCGGCCCTGCGTGACGAAGTAGGTCTCCAGAAAGTCGAAAGTGCAGGCGAGCGGGCCCGATTCCCCGTAGGGCCGCAGCCGCATGTCGACGCGGAACACGAAGCCGTCCTCGGTGAGCGCGCTGAGCAGGCGGATCAGGCGCCGCCCGGCGCGCTCGTAGCGCTCCTGGTCCTCCACGCCGCCCGGGTGCACGAACACGAGGTCGATGTCGGAGGAGACGTTGAGCTCGCGGCCGCCGAGCTTGCCCATGCCCACCACGATCAATTCCCGCTCCTGCAGCGCCGCGCCGATCGCGAGCTCGGCCAGATCGGTCATCGTGCCGCATACCTCCTCGAGGCTTGCCAGTCCGCCGAGGTCGCGGGCGATGAGCCGCAGCAGCACGCGCTGGCGCAGACGCCGCAGGCGGCGCATCAGGGCGGGCTCGTCGTCGTGCCCAGCCCCCGCGAGCGCGGCGGCCATTTCATCGCGCGTGAAGGGCTCCGGGACGGCGATTTCCGCGGCCAGCGCGGGCTGCGCCGCGAGCAGCCGCCTCGCGTAGCCGGAATCGGAGGTTCTGGCAGTCGGGTCGGGCATTTACCGTAAAATTGAAACCAAAGCCGCGTGTGAGCGTTAATTCCACCATGAAGCGAGTCGGGCGAGCGGCCGAGTTTCTCGCCTGGGCGGTGTTTTTTGCACTCGCCTTGCTAGTGCTCGCGCTGCGCTTCTGGCTGCTCCCGGATATCGAGCGGTTCCGCGAGGGGATCGTCGCCGCCGCCTCGCGTGCCATCGGCCAACCGGTCAGCATCGACGGCATCGACGCCGACTGGCTGGGCCTGCATCCGCGCATCAACCTGTCGAACGTGCGCATCCACGACAGCGCCGGGCGCGAGGTGCTCGCGCTGCCGCGCGTGGAGAACATGCTGTCCTGGCGCGCGCTCGCCCTGGGCGAAATCCGGTTGCATTCCATGGTGATCGACGGCCTGCGCCTGCAGGTGCGCCGGGACGCCCACGGCGCGCTGCATGTGGCCGGCGTGCACGTGGGCGGCACCGGCAGCGGGTTTTCCGACTGGGCGCTCGCGCAGGAGGAGTTCGTCCTGCGCAATGCCGAGGTCGAGTGGCTCGACGAGCAGCGCGGCGCACCGCCGCTGGCGCTCTCGCGGCTCAACTTGCGGCTGCGCAATGCCGGCGAGGAGCACGCGCTCGGGCTGACCGCCCAGCCGCCCCCCGGCCTCGGGTCGACCGTAGAGATGCGCGCCACGCTACGCGGGCGCAGCCTGCGCGAGCTGGCCGCTTGGAGCGGCCGGCTATACGCGGAGCTCGGCTACACCGACCTCGCCGCATGGCGGCCGTGGATCGACTATCCCTGGCGGGTCGAGCATGGCGAGGGCGCGCTGCGCCTGTGGCTTACGCTGAAAGGCGGCGAGCTGAAGCGGGCTATCGGCGATGTCGCGCTTGCCGAGGTGGCGGCGTCGCTGGGCGAGGACCTCGCGCCGCTGGAGCTCGCCTCGGTGCGCGGGCGCCTGGACCTGGGCCTTGCAGGCGACAGCTACGAGCTCGCCGGACGCGGGCTGACGCTGGACATGCAGGGCGGCCCGTCGATTGCGCCGGCCAACTTCCAGGTGCGCTGGAAGCCGGGGGCGAGCGGGGCGTTTGCCGCGGATGCCATCGAGCTCGAGCCGCTGGCGCGGCTTGCCGCGGCGCTGCCGCTGCCGGCCGAGGCGCGCCGCGCGCTGGCCCACGTGGCGCCGCGCGGCCGGCTGCTGGGCCTGCGCAGCGACTGGAGCGGGCCGGTCGAAGCGCCGTCGCGCTTCACGGCAAGCGGCAGCTTCTCCAATCTGGCTGCCGAGGCCTCCGGCGAGCTCCCCGGGTTCGCCGGCATCAGCGGCAGCTTCGAAGCCACCGAGGCGAGCGGCCGGGTACGGCTCGACTCGCGCGATGCCCAGCTCCACCTGCCGCGCGTATTCCCGGGGCCGCGCCTCGAGCTCGATACGCTGAACGGGCAGGTGGAGTGGAAACGCGGGTCGGGCGACGCTCTCGGTGTGCGGCTGCTGTCGGTCAGCCTGGCCAACGACCACTTGAGCGGCAACGTCTACGGCAGCTGGTCGCGCGAGGGCCCCGGCGCGGGGTCGATCGATCTGTCCGCGCAGTTCAATCGGATGGAGGCCAACCGCGTCGTGGCCTACCTGCCGCACGCGCGCATGATGGGCGGCCAGGCCACGCGCGACTGGCTGGTGAGGTCGATCCTCGCCGGGCGCTCGGACGATGTGCGCCTGCGGCTGCGCGGCGCACTCGCGGAGTTTCCGTTCACCGACCCCGCGCGCGGCGAGTTCAGCGTGCGCGCCCAGCTCGAGGACGGCGTGCTCGACTACGCGCCGGGGTGGCCGCGCATCGAGGCCATCAGCGGCGAGCTGCTGTTCGAGCGCGAGCGCATGCGAATCACCGGGCGCAGCGGCCGCGTGCTCGGCGTGGCGCTCTCCGGCGTGCGCGTCGAAGTCCCGCGGCTCAAGGAAGGGCTGCTGGCGATCGACGGCCACGCCGACGGGCCCACCGGCGCTTTCCTCGGCTACGTGGAATCCAGCCCGCTGCGCGCCAAGCTGGGCGGACTCACCGACGCGATGCAGGCAAGCGGCCGCGGCCGGCTGCACCTCGAGCTCGCGCTGCCGCTGCGCGACCCGCGCAAGACCCGCGTGGCGGGCGAATTCGAGCTCCTGGACAACCACGTCTCGGTGCACCCCGCGCTGCCGGCCATCGACAACGCCGCCGGCCGCATCCGCTTCACCGAGTCGAGCGTCGCCCTGCACGACGTGCGCGGCCGGCTGCTGGGCGGCGCGCTCAGCATCGGCGGCGGCACGCGCGCCGACGGGAGCCTCGAGATCGCCGCGCGCGGCCATGCGACGGCGCAAGGCGCTCGACCGTTCTTCGACCATCCGCTCGCCGCCCACTTTTCCGGAGCGACGGATTACTCGGCCTTCGTCACCTCGGCCAAGGGCCGCACGCGCTTTCGCGTCGAATCGTCGCTGCGCGGCCTGGCGAGCACGCTGCCGGCGCCCTTCGCCAAGTCCGCGGAAGACGCTTTCGAGCTGCGCCTGGAGGTGGTGCCGCTCGACGGCGGGGCGCGCGATTACGCGTCGCTGACGCTCGCAGGCGTGGCACGCGCGGCGGCCATGCGCATCAAGGAGGGTGATCGCATGGCGCTGCAGCGCGCGGCCATCGCGCTCAGCCCGGCCGCCGGCGCGCGCGTGCGCCTGCCGCAGCAGCCGGGCGTGCTCGTGTACGGCGCCCTGCCGGTGCTCGACCTGGACCGATGGCTGCCGCTTTTCGCCCAGGCCTCCCCCGGGGAGCGCAACGCCGCCTTCAATCTCAAGATCGGTGCGCTCGACCTTTACGGCAAGCGCGTGAACGAGGCCACGCTGCGCGGCGAGTCCGGCGCGGATGGCTGGGCGGGCAGCGTGGTGGCGCGCGAGCTCGCGGGCGACCTGTCCTGGCGCGGCGCGCAAGGGGGCAAGCTGGTGGCACGCCTTACGCACCTGCGCATACCCGACGATTATCCCGGAGCCTCGCCGCCGGCCGCAGTTGCGCCTGCCGAGCTGCCTTCGGTCGACCTCACCGCGGAGCGTTTCGAGTACCGCGGCCGGCAGTTCGGGCGCGTCGAGCTCGCGGCGCAGCGCGCCGGAAGCGATTGGCGCATCGACAAGCTGACGATGACAAACCCGGACGCGGCGCTCATGGCAAGCGGCGTATGGCGAAGCGGTGCGCCGGCGCTCAGCGCGCTGGAGTTCGACCTGCAGGCGGCCGACGCGGGCAACCTGCTCAACCGCCTGGGCTACCGCAACCTTGTGCGCGGGGGCAAGGCGAGGCTGCAGGGAAGCCTGTCGTGGATCGGCGTGCCTACGGCGATTGATTTCCCGAGCCTCGCCGGGCAGGTAAAGCTCGACGTCGCACAGGGTCAGTTCCTGGAGATCGAGCCGGGTCTGGGCAAGCTGGTATCGCTGATGAGCCTGCAGTCGCTGCCGCGGCGCATCGCGTTCGATTTCCGCGATGTGTTCTCCAAGGGCTTCGAGTTCGAGCGCATTTCCTCGTCCGGCCAGATTGCCGGGGGCGTGATGGCGGTGCAGGATTTCGCCATGCGCGGCTCCTCGGCCGACGTGTCGATGACCGGAACGGTGGACCTCGCCCGCGAGACCCAGGACCTGCGGGTGCGCGTGATCCCCAGCCTGGGCGACAGCGCCTCGACGGTGATCGCGCTGGTGGTGAATCCGCTGCTCGCCATTCCCGCCGCCATCGCGCAAAAGATTCTCAAGAACCCCCTCGGGCAGATCTTCGCCTTCAACTACGCGGTGACCGGCGGCTGGGCCGAGCCCAGCGTGGAGCGGCTGGGGATCGAAGCCCCGCCGGCGGAGACGCAATAGCCCATGGCGAAGACCCGCGTCGCCGCCATCCAGATGGTGTCCGCCCCCGAGGTCGCCGCGAACCTCGAAGCGGCGGGTCGCCTGATCGCCGAGGCCGCCGCCGCGGGCGCGCGCCTTGTCGCGCTGCCCGAGAATTTCTACCTCATCGGCCGGCACGAGGCCGACAAGGTCAAGGTGCGCGAGCCCGACGGCCGCGGGCCGATCCAGGATTTCCTGTCGGCCAGCGCCAGAAAGCATGGCGTGTGGCTCGTGGGCGGCACTACGCCCATTGAATCCGCGGAAAAAGACCGCATTCTCAGTGCTTGCCTGGTATTCGACGACCGGGGCGCGCGGGTCGCCCGCTACGACAAGATGCATCTATTCCGCTTCGACGGCGGCGGCGAGGAGCGCTACGACGAGTCGCGCACCCTGCAGCCGGGGGCGGCGCCGGTGGCCGTGGACAGCCCGTTCGGGCGCCTCGCGCTGTCCATTTGCTACGATGTGCGTTTCCCCGAGCTGTACCGCGGCCTCGGCCAGTTTGACGCCATGTTCGTGCCGTCTGCCTTCACCGTGCCGACCGGGCGCGCCCACTGGCAGATCCTGCTGCGGGCGCGCGCGGTGGAGAACCAGGCCTACGTGATCGCTCCGGCGCAGGGCGGGCTGCACGCCAGCGGCCGGCGCACCTACGGCCACACGCTGGCGATCGACCCGTGGGGCGAAGTGCTCGCCGAGCGCCCGGAAGGCGAAGGCATCGTGCTCGCCGAGCTCGACACCGACCGGATTCGCGAAGTGCGGCGCTCGCTGCCCGCACTTTCCAACAGGAGAATGAATTGATACTCGATACCGCCACCACCACGCTGCTCGCGCCGTTCGACCTGGAGGCCGCAAAGCTCGACCGGGTATTCGGCACGCTGAGCACGCGCAAGGTGGACTACGCCGACCTGTATTTCCAGTACTCGCGCTACGAAGGCTGGAGCCTCGAGGAGGGCATCGTCAAGTCGGGCAGCTTCAACATCGAGCAGGGTGTGGGCGTGCGCGCGCTCTCGGGAGAAAAGACCGCCTTCGCCTACTCCGACGAGATCAGCTTCAACGCGCTGCAGGACGCCGCCAAGGCGACGCGCGCCATCGCATCGGCGGGACAGTCCAGGCGCATCAAATCCAATGTGCCTAAGGCGCCCGCGCCGCTGTACCGCGCCGTCGATCCGGTGGCCTCGCTGCAATCCGCCGACAAGGTGGCGCTGCTGGAGAAGCTGGAAAAGAAATGCCGCGCCCTGGACGCTCGCGTCACGCAGGTGATGGCAAGTCTGGGCGGAGAGTACGAGGTGGTGCTGATCGCGCGCGCCGACGGCACGCTCGCCGCAGACGTGCGGCCGCTGGTGCGCGTCTCGGTGCAGGTGATCGCCGAGGCGAACGGGCGGCGCGAAAGCGGGTCCTCCGGCGGCGGCGGGCGCACCGACTATGGCTACTTCACCGACGAGGTGCTCGACGGCTATGCCCGCCAGGCGGTGGCGCAGGCCCTCGTCAATCTCGAGGCGCGGCCCGCGCCCGCGGGGCCCATGACGGTGGTGCTGGGGCCGGGCTGGCCGGGGGTGCTGCTGCACGAGGCGGTCGGCCATGGCCTGGAAGGCGACTTCAACCGCAAGGGCAGCTCGGCCTTCTCCGGCCGCATGGGCGAGCGCGTCGCCGCGCGCGGCGTCACGGTGGTGGACGACGGCACGCTGCCGGGCCGGCGCGGCTCGCTCACCGTGGACGACGAGGGCAACCCGACGCAGCGCAACGTGCTCATCGAGGACGGCGTGCTGCGCGGCTACCTGCAGGACAGCCTCAACGCGCGCCTGATGAAGATGCCCCTGACCGGCAACGCGCGCCGCGAGTCGTTCGCGCATCTCACGCTGCCGCGCATGACCAACACCTACATGCTCGCCGGCCAGCACGACCCGCGCGAGATCATCGCCAGCGTGCCGCGCGGCATCTACGCCACCAACTTCGGCGGCGGGCAGGTCGACATCACCAACGGCAAGTTCGTGTTCTCCGCGGCCGAGGCCTATCTCATCGAGGACGGTAAAGTCGGACACCCGGTGAAGGGCGCGAC
>DATACE010000147.1:0-3416 GCA_036259215.1 Burkholderiales bacterium
ACGTGGTAAAGGCGGCCTTCTACGGCGGCGCGCCCGACGAGATCCTGGTGCAGAAGATGGTCGGCGGCATCAACCACAGCATTCTGCTCGCCATCCCGTTCTTCGTGTTCGCCGGCGAGCTCATGGCGGGAGGACGCATTGCCCGGCTGCTGTCCGGCGCGGCCGAATCGGGCTTTCGCGGCGCCCGGGGCGGCGCCGGCCATGCGGCGGTCGTGTCGTCGATGGCCTTCGGCTCGGTATCGGGCTCTGCGCCGGCCACCGTCGCCGCGCTCGGGCGGTTGATGTACCCGCGGCTGCGCGCCACGGGCTTCAGCGAGAAGTTCACGCTCGGGCTGGTGATCTCGAGCGCCGAGACGGCGCTGCTCATCCCGCCGAGCATCTCGCTCATCATCTACGGCTGGCTCACCGAGACCTCCATCAGCCGCCTGTTTGCGGCCGGACTGGCGGTCGGCGTGGTGCTGGGCCTCGCTTTCCATGCGCTGGTGGCGTGGGAGGCCTGGCGCCGCGGCGTCGGCAGCCCGCGCGAGCGCCGCGACGCCGGCAGCGCGGCGCTGCGCGGCACCGCCTGGGCGCTTGGCATGCCGGCCATCATCCTGGGCGGCATCTATTCGGGCGTATTCACCGCCACCGAGGCCGCGGCGGTGAGCGTCCTGTATGCGCTGTTCGTCGAGGCGGTGGTGTTCCGCGGCCTCACCCTGAAAAGCTTCCTGCACGTCGCGCAGCGCAGCGCCGTGCTCACCACGGTGATCTTCATGCTGATCGCCGTGGGCAGCGCGCTGTCGTACTTCATCACCATTGCCCAGGTGCCGCAGGCGGTGCTCGCCTTCATGCAGGCCATCGACGCCGGGCCGGTGATGTTCCTGCTCATCGTCAACATCGTGTTCCTGATCGCCGGCATGTTCATCGACCCGGGCGCCGCGATGCTGGTGCTGGTGCCGGCGCTTTTCCCGGTAGCCCGGTCCTTCGGCATCGACCCGGTGCATTTCGGCCTGGTGATCGGGCTGACCGTGTGCATCGCCATGATCACGCCGCCTTTCGGCCTGGACATCTTCGTCGCCGCCTCCACGCTGAACAAGCGCATCGTCGACATCACGAGCGGCGTGTGGCCGTTCATCTTCGTCAACCTGGTGGTGCTCGCCATCGTCACCTACGTGCCGGGCGTGGCCACATTCCTTCCCAACCTGCTGATGGGCCGATAGTAGAATCCGCCGCCATGAACAAGATCGAGCTGGTGCAGGACTTCCTTAAATCCCCGCGCGCCGACCTGCTGGCCGAGGACGCATTCTTCCAGGCGCTCGCCCGCACGACCGGGCGCGAGGCGGTGCACAAGCACATGAGCGGCGAAACGTACCGGCAGCTCGCCTGGTCCAGGCCCGAGGCCGACGGTGCGCAGGTCAAGGTCACGGGCCGCATGCCGCCGGGCTCGCCGGCTGCGGGCGTGATCCTGGTATTCGAATTCTCCGGCGAGCGCATCGGCGCCATCCGGCAGCAGCCGCTGTTCGGCGGCGCGCCGACGCCGGCGACGCCGCTCAAGCTGACCGAGGACATCCGCAAGCTGGTGGACAACGCGCTCGCCACCCGCCATCCGATGGTGGTGGCCTACGTCGATCCTTCGGGCCAGCCGATCCTGTCGTTCCGCGGCTCGACCCAGTCGTTCAGCGAGGAGCAGCTCGCCATGTGGGTGCGCAACTCGGACGGCAACTTTCTCAGCGCCATCGCCCGCAATCCGAAAATCGCGCTGATGTACCGCGACGAGGATACGAAGGCCACCTACCAGTTCCAGGGCCGCGCGCGGGTGTCCACCGACGAGGCGGCGCGCAACCGCATCTACGCGAGCATGGCGGAGGCCGAGCGCAACCACGACCCCGCGCGCACGGGGGTGGCGCTGGTCATCGACCTGGACCGGGTCGAGGGCTGGGCCGGCATGTCGCCCAACGGCCCGGTGGGCAAGGTGCGCATGCTGCGCGACGCAAACTAGGAGGCCCGCATGCCGGTCGTCGGCCTGGATCACTATGCGCTGCTCAGCTCGGACCCGGAGCGCAGCACCCGCTTCTACGAGGATATCGTCGGCCTGAAGGTGGGGCCGCGCCCGAAGCTGAGCTTCCCCGGCGTGTGGCTGTACGCGGGTGAGGTGCCGATCGTGCACATCATCTTCGGCAAGCCGATTCCCAGCCGCGAGACCGGCGCCGTGGACCACCTCGCGTTCATCGCCAAGGGGAGCGTGGAGCAGATGCACGAGCTCCTGCGGCGCAACGGCATCGAGTTCACCAGCCGCGTCATCGAGCGCACCGGCGTGACCCAGGTATTCTTCCGCGACCCCGACAACGTGGGCGTGGAGCTCAACTTCGGAGGATGACCATGCCGCGCCACCTGAAGTCTCTGGCTTTCCTGGTCCTGCTGTGCGCGTTTTCCGGCGTCGGCGCGCAAAGCTGGCCGGCCAAGCCGGTGCGCATGCTGATCACCTTTCCGCCCGGCGGGCCCTCCGAAATTCTCACCCGCCTGGTGAACGAGCGCCTGCAGGGCGAGCTCAAGCAGCCTTTCGTGGTGGAAAACCGCGCCGGGGCCGGCGGCAACATCGGCGCCGACGTGGTGGCGAAGGCGCCGGCCGACGGCTACCTCTTCGGCATCACCACCGACACCCTGTTCACCGTCAACCCGCTGGTGTACCGCAAGCTGCCGTTCGATCCGTGGGACGACATCCTGCCGGTGACGCTGCTCGGCAGCTTCTCGCAAATGATGGTGTGCAATGCGGGCGTGCCGGCGAAGACCCTGGGCGAGCTGCTGGCGCTGGCCAAGCGCGATCAGCTGAGCTATGCCTCGGGCGGCCCCGGCGTGCCGGGCCACCTCGCCGCCGAGCTGCTGCTGTCGATGACCGGCGCAAGCATGCTGCATGTGCCCTACAAGGGGCCGGCGGCAGCGACCGCGGACGTGATGGGCGGCCAGGTCAATTGCGGCTTTCTCGCCACGCCCACCGTGCTGCCGCACGTGAAGTCCGGCAAGCTCAACGCGCTCGCCGTGTCCACCGCGCAGCGCTCGCCGCTCGCGCCGGAGGTCCCCGCCGCCACCGAGGCCGGCGCGCCCGGCTTCGACGCCCCTTTCTACCTCGTCCTGTTCGCGCCCAAGGGGATGCCCGCCGACATCGTCGAGCGCATGAACCGCGAGGTCAGCCGGGCGCTCGCTGCGCCGGAGGTGAAGGAGCGCGCCGCCAAGCTCGACGTGACGACCCTGGGCGGCTCTCCCGAGGAGGCCACCCGGGTGCTCAAGGGCGCGGCGGCCAAATGGGCGCCGGTCGTGCAGCGCATCGGCCTCAAGCTCGACTAGCCGCCGGCCCAGGACCGCGCCAGGCGCCGCGCGGTTGCGGTCAGTGCCTGGGCCAGCGCGGCCGACGCGCCGCTTACGCCGGCGGCGGCCGCGCT
>DATACE010000148.1:0-3109 GCA_036259215.1 Burkholderiales bacterium
GCCACGCCGGCGCTCGGCGAGCATTCGCGCGAGATCCTGGTGGAGCTCGGGCTGGACGACGGCGAGATCGCCGGGCTGCTCAGGAACGGCGCGGTGGGAGGGGCATGAGCAACGGAAACCGCAACGTGGTCTGGCCGATCACCCTGATCGTGGTCGGCCTGCTGTTCCTCGCCTACAACCTCGGCTACCTGCAGTTCGCCCAGCTGAAGGACATCATCGGCACCTGGTGGCCGGTGATCCTGATCGCGCTGGGCGTGGCGGGCCTGGTGCAGCGCTACCGCTAGGTGGACTTCGGCCTCACCGACGAGCAGCAAAGGATCCGCGAGGCGATCGGCAAGCTGTGCCAGCGCTTTGGCGACGACTATTGGCTCAGCCGGGACCAGGAGGGCGGCTTCCCGGCGGACTTCCACCAGGCGCTCGCGCGCGACGGCTGGCTCGGCATCGCGATGCCCGAGGCCTTCGGCGGCGCGGGCCTGGGCATCGCCGAAGCCGCGGTGATGATGCAGGCCATCGCCGAGTCGGGGGCCGGCTTCTCCGGCGCCTCCGCGGTGCACATGAACATCTTCGGCCTGAACCCGGTGGTGGTGTTCGGCAACCAGCAGCAGAAAGAGCGGATGCTGCCGCCGCTCATCCAGGGCCGGCACCGCGCCTGCTTCGCCGTCACCGAGCCGAACACCGGACTCAACACGCGCAAGATCAAGACCAAGGCGGAAAAGAAGGGCGACCGCTACTTCGTCTCGGGCCAGAAGGTGTGGATCTCGACCGCGCAGGTGGCCGAAAAGGTCCTGCTGCTGACGACCACGGGCTCCGGGTTGACCCTGTTCTACACGGATCTGGACCGCAAGCACGTCGAGGTGCGCGAGATCGACAAGATGGGGCGCCACGCGGTGGACTCCAACCAGGTGTTCTTCGACGCGCTGCCGGTGCCCGAGGAGGACCGCATCGGCGAGGAAGGCAAGGGTTTCGAGTACATCCTGCACGGCATGAACCCCGAACGCATCCTGATCGCGGCCGAGCTGGTCGGCCTGGGGCGCTGCGCCGTGGCGCGCGCCGCAGCGTACGCGAAGGAGCGCATCGTGTTCGATCGCCCGATCGGCCAGAACCAGGGCATCCAGCACCCGCTCGCCGCCAACTGGATGGCGCTCGAGGCGGCCGGCCTGATGGCGTTCAAGGCCGCCTGGCTCTACGACAGCGGCAAGCCCTGCGGCGCGGAGGCGAATGCCGCCAAGTACCTCGCCGGCGAAGCCTGCTTCGACGCCTGTCAGCAGGCGGTGATGACGCACGGCGGCTTCGGCTACGCGCGCGAGTATCACGTCGAGCGCTACCTGCGCGAATCGTTCGTCGGCCGCATCGCGCCCGTGAGCCCGCAGCTCATCCTGTGCTTCATCGCCGAGCGCGTGCTGGGGCTGCCCAAGTCGTATTGATCCGAGCCTCGCCGTGGCCTCCCCCGAGCGCAGCCTCGACCTCCCGCCCGTGTACTTTGTCGTGGCGCTCGCCCTTATGGCGCTGCTCGACTACGTGGTGCCGGTGTTCCCGCTCGTGGTCAAGCCCTACCGCTACGCCGGCATCGCCGTCATGGCTCTCGCCCTGGCGCTCGGCCTGTGGGCCTCAGCGCTGTTTCGCCTCGCCGGCACCGCCGTCATCCCCTTTCGCCCCGCCAGCGCGCTCGTCACGCGCGGTCCGTACCGCTTCACGCGCAACCCCATGTACCTCGGCCTCACCGGCATCCTCCTCGGCGCCGCCATCCTGATGGGCTCGCTCACCCCATTCATCGTCATCCCCGGCTTCATGGCGCTCATCGCCGAGCGCTTCATCGCGCGCGAGGAGGCGATGCTCGAGCAGGCCTTCGGCGTGGCTTACCTCGACTACAAGGCCAGAGTCAGGCGCTGGCTGTAACCAGCGCCGTCACATAATCCGCGCGCCGCTGCTCCAGCCGGTCGAGCGGGCTCTTCACCGCGCGCGCCCCCTTGCCCATCACGTGCGTGTAGATCATGGTGGTGGACACGTCGGCGTGGCCCAGCAGCTCCTGCACCGTACGGATGTCATAGCCGCGCTCGAGAAGATGGGTGGCGAACGAATGGCGCAGCGTGTGGCAGCTCACCGGCTTGTCGATCGCCGCCGCGCGCGCCGCCCGCTTCACCGCCCGCGACAGCGTGTCGGGGTGCACATGGTGCCGGCGCACTACGCCGGTCTCGGGGTCCACCGAGCGGTTCGCCGACGGGAACACGAACTGCCAGGCCCACTCGTAGCCCGCGCGCCGGTACTTGCGCGCCAGCGCGTACGGCAGCCATGCCTCGCCGTGGCCTTCCTTGATGTCCCGGCCGTGCAGCAAGCGCACCTTGGCGAGGTGCTGCTGCAGCGGCTGCGCCAGGTTCTCCGGCAGCATCGTCGCCCGGTCGCGCATGCCCTTGCCGTCGCGCACGATGACCTGCCGATAGGCGAAATCCACGTCCTTGACGCGCAACGACAGGCACTCGATCTGCCGCAGGCCCGCGCCGTAGAGCAGCCCCACCATCAGCCGCGCGCTGCCTTCCAGGTGCCCGAGCAGCCGCCGCACCTCGGCCTCCGTGAGCACCGCCGGCAGCCGCACCGGCCGCTGCGCCCTCACCAGATCGTCGAGCCACGGCAGCGCCACGCCGAGCACGTGCTTGTACAGAAACAGCAGGGCGGACAGCGCCTGGTTCTGCGTTGCGGCTGCCACGTTGCGCGATGCCGCCAGCCAGCTCAGGAACGCCGACAGCTCCGCCGCCCCCATGGACGCCGGATGCCGCTTGCCGTGGAAAAAGATGAACCGCCGGATCCAGTGCCAGTACGCCTTCTCCGTTCGCCGGCTGTAATGCCGGGCCCGGATCTCCTCCCGCACCCGCTGCACCAGCCGCTTTTTCCCTTTGTCCGGCGCCCCCGCCCCATTCCCAGCCGAATCAGCGCCTTGCTCCGATTTCATCTGGCTATCACCCATACTGTATAAACCCACAGTACCATAACGCCCTGATCCGATGAAGAGTTGACAGCCAACCCCGGCCCACCCAACTAAGATAACCAGCAATGTTGCTGATGATTAAACGTTAGTCGTCCTCTACTAAGCGCCGCCCGTGAGCGAGCCGACAAA
>DATACE010000149.1:0-6990 GCA_036259215.1 Burkholderiales bacterium
GCAGCGGGTGCAGAAGGATCTGGACGCCGTGGGGCTGGTCGAGCAGTTCCCGAGGCTGAAAGGACGGCAGATGGTGATGGTGCTGGCGCCGAAGAAGAAGGTGCCGCCCGTGAAGGAAACGAAGCCCAAGAAGGCGCCGGCGGCCAAGCCCGCTGCCGCCTAGTTTTTTACAAGTGACCGCCGCAGGCTGTTGAAGCGTTCCCGCACAGGCGGGGACCGCCCGGCGTCATACGAGAAGAGAGAAAGCATCATGCCCAAGATGAAGTCGAAGCGAGGCGCCGCGAAGCGCTTCACCGTGCGCTCCGGCGGCGGGATCAAGCGCTCGCAGGCGTTCATGCGCCACATCCTCACGAAGAAGAGCACCAAGCGCAAGCGCCAGCTGCGCGGCACCACCGAGGTGCACCACAGCAACAAGCGGCAGGTGAGGTCCATGCTGCCGTACTCGTCGTAAGGAGCGCGCCATGCCCAGAGTCAAGCGAGGTACGGTGGCGCGCGCGCGCCACAAGAAGGTCCTGAAGCAGGCCAAGGGCTTCCGCGGCCGCAGGAAGAACGTCTACCGGGTCGCCAAGCAGGCGGTGATGAAGGCGGGGCAGTATGCCTACCGCGACCGCCGGCAGAAAAAGCGCGTGTTCCGCGCGCTGTGGATTACCCGCATCAACGCCGCGGTGCGCGAGCTCGGCATGACCTACAGCGGCTTCATGGCCGGGTTGAAGCGCGCCAACATCGACATCGACCGCAAGGTCCTGGCGGATCTCGCGGTGGCCGACAAGGCCGCGTTCGCCAAGATCGCGAGCCAGGTCAAGGCCAGCCTGACCCACTAGGTTGCAAAACCTCGACGGCATCGTCTCGCGCGCGCTCGCCGCGTTCCGCGCGGCGCGCGATGCCGCGTCCCTGGAGAACGAGAAGGCTCGCTTTCTCGGAAAATCCGGAGAGCTGGCGGCGCTGCAGTCGACGCTGAAGAGCCTCTCCCAGGAGGAAAAGAGAACGGCGGGCGCGGCGTTCAACGCCGCCAAGCAGAAGATCGAGGCCGCGCTTGATGCGCGACGCGCCGAGCTCGCCGGCGAAAAGCTCGCCGCGCGCCTGGCCGAGGAGGCGCTCGATGTTACCCTGCCCGGGCGCGGCGCCGGACGCGGCGGCATCCACCCGGTGATCCGCACCTGGCAGCGCATCGAGGAGATCTGGCGCTCGATCGGCTTCGATGTCGCCGACGGCCCCGAGATCGAGACCGACTGGTACAACTTCACCGCGCTCAACAATCCGGAGAACCATCCGGCGCGCTCGATGCAGGACACGTTCTACGTCGACCTGAAGGACAAGGACGGGCTGCCGCTGCTGCTGCGCACGCATACCAGCCCGATGCAGGTGCGCTATGCGCGCATGCACCAGCCGCCGATCAAGGTGATCGCGCCGGGGCGCACCTATCGCGTGGACTCCGACGCCACGCACTCGCCCATGTTTCATCAGGTGGAAGGCTTGTGGATCGACGAGCACATCAGCTTCGCCGACCTGAAGGGCGTGTACACCGAGTTTCTGCGCCGCTTCTTCGAGGACGACGCCCTCGAGGTGCGCTTCCGCCCCTCCTACTTCCCGTTCACCGAGCCCTCGGCCGAAATCGACATGAAGCTCAAAGGCAGGTGGCTGGAGATCTCGGGCTCGGGCCAGGTGCATCCAGCGGTGGTGCGCAATTTCGGCCTGGACCCGGAGCGCTACATCGGCTTCGCTTTCGGCTCGGGCCTGGAGCGTCTGACCATGCTGCGCTACGGCATCGACGACCTGCGCCTGTTCTTCGACGGCGACCTGCGCTTCCTCGAGCAGTTTTAATGAATATTCCGGAAAGCTGGCTGCGCAAGCTGTGCAACCCGCCGATCCCGGGCAGCGAGCTCGCAGATAAGCTCACCATGGCAGGGCTGGAGGTGGAGAGCTACGAGCCCTTCGGCCCGCAGTTCAGCGGCGTGCTGGTCGGCCAGATCGTGTCCGTAGAGAAGCATCCCGGCGCGGACAAGCTGACCGTGTGCACGGTCTCCACGGGGAGGGAGACGGTGCAGGTCGTCTGCGGCGCACCCAATGCCAGGCCCGGCATGAAGGCGCCGCTTGCGATCATCGGGGCGCGGTTGCCGGGCTTGGAGATCAGCAAGGTCTCCGTGCGGGGCGCGGAAAGCCACGGCATGCTGTGCTCCGCGCGCGAGCTCGGCCTGTCGAGCGACCACGCCGGCCTGCTCGAGCTGCACCCGAAATCCGAGGTCGGTGCCGACGTCCGCGCGCTGCTGAAGCTCGACGACCATGTGCTGACGCTCAAGCTCACGCCTAACCGCGGCGACTGTCTGTCGGTGTTGGGCGTAGCGCGCGAGCTCGCCGCGATTACCGGCGCGCCGCTGCAGGCGCCGGCCACCGACAAGATTGCCGCCAGCAGCGAGGCCCGGCACCCGGTGCGCATTGCGGCGCCCGAGGCCTGCGGCCGCTTCGCCGGGCGCGTGATCCGCGGGGTCAACGCGCGCGCCGCGACGCCGCAATGGATGAAGCAGCGCCTTGAGCGCGCCGGCCAACGCAGCATCTCGGCGCTGGTGGACGTCACCAACTACGTGATGCTCGAGCTGGGCCGGCCGCTTCACGTCTATGACCTCGACAAGCTGAAGGGGCCGATCGAGGTGCGCTGGGGACTCCCGGGCGAGAAGGTGCTGCTGCTGAACGAACAGGAGGTGGAGGTGGATGGGTCGGTGCTGTGCATCACCGACGACTCCGGCGTCATCGGCCTGGGCGGCATCATGGGCGGCGAAAGCACCAAGGCCGACGAGGCCACCCGCAACGTGTTCCTCGAATCCGCGTTCTTCTTTCCGGACGCCATCGCCGGACGCGCCCGGCGCTTCAATTTCTCGAGCGATGCCTCGCATCGCTTCGAGCGCGGGGTCGATTTCCGCAACAACCTGGACGGCATCGAGCGCGCCACGCGCCTTATCCTGGACATCTGCGGGGGAGAGCCCGGCCCGGCCGAGGACCTCCTGGTGCGCCTGCCGGACCGCAAGCCGGTGCGCATGCGCCTGGCGCGGGCGCAGAAAGTGATCGGCGTGCCGATCGCGGAAAACGACATGGCCGACGTTTTCGCGAGGCTTGGGCTGCCGGCGCGGCGCGAGGACGACGGGTTCATCGTCAATCCGCCCAGCTTCCGCTTCGATCTGCAGATCGAGGAGGACCTGATCGAGGAAGTGGCGCGCATCTACGGCTTCGAGCGCATCGAGGCGCACCCGCCGCGCGCCTTCGTCACCATGCTGAAGACGCCGGAAGCGGCCCGCAGCCTGCACGCGCTGCGGGAGCGCCTGGCGGCCGCCGATTATCGCGAGGTGATCAACTTCAGTTTCGTCGAGCCCGCCTGGGAAACCGACTTCGCCGGCGAGGCGAACCCCGTACGCCTGCTCAACCCCATCGCCAGCCCGCTGTCGGTCATGCGCACTTCGCTGATCGGCTCGCTGGTGGACGTCGTGCGGAAAAACCACGCTCGCAAGGTGCCGAGGATCCGCGTATTCGAGGTGGGCCGGGTATTCCTGCGTACCCCGCAGGCGGCGCGCGGTCCGCTGTCGGTCGCGGGCGTGCACCAGCCGATGCGCGTCGCGGCCGCCGCCTACGGGCCCGCACTGGCCGGGCAGTGGGATGCCCCCGAGCGGCCGGTCGACTTCTTCGACGCGAAAGGCGCCCTCGAGGCGCTGTGCGCCCCGCGGGCGCCGCGGTTCGAGCCGGCGCCGCACCCGGCTTTCCACCCGGGCCGCTCTGCCCGGGTCCTGCTGGACGGCAGGCCGGCCGGGTGGCTGGGCGAGCTGCATCCGAAGTGGCTGCAGAAGTACGAGCTGCCCCAGCCGGCAATAATCTTTGAGGTGGAAGCCGAGCCGCTGATGGCGGGGTCGGTGCCCCAGCCGGTGGTGCCCTCCCGCTTCCCCCCGGTGGTGCGCGACATTGCCCTGCTTTTCGCCGAGGCAACCCCGGTACAGGCGATTTTCGACGCCATTGCGGCGCACAAGCCGGCGATCCTGCAGTCGGTCCGCCTGTTCAGCGTTTACCGCGGCGCGGGAGTGCCTTCCGGGTCAAAAAGCCTTGCGTTCCGGGTAGTTATGCAACATACTGAACGAACCCTTACGGATGCGGAGGCAGCCGCTGCCCGCGACACGCTGGTAGCTCTGCTGAGCGAAAAATTCTCCGCCAAATTAAGAGCTTCGTAGCATGCAAGCCCAAGAAATCGAGGGAAACAGGGAGTCGGGGATGACTTTGACCAAGGCCGAACTTGCCGACCTGCTGTTCGAGAAGGTCGGGCTGAACAAGCGCGAGGCCAAGGACATGGTGGAAGCCTTCTTCGAGGAGATCCGCGGGGCGCTGGAGCGGGGGGAGAGCGTCAAGCTTTCCGGCTTCGGCAACTTCCAGCTGCGCGACAAGCCACAGCGCCCGGGACGCAACCCAAAGACCGGCGAGGAAATACCCATCAGCGCCCGCCGTGTCGTGACTTTCCACGCCAGCCAGAAGCTCAAGGCCATGGTGGAGAAAGCGCGCCATGGAGCCCAGCCGGAAAAGAACTGAGCTTCCGCCGATCCCGGCCAAGCGCTACTTCACCATCGGTGAGGTGAGCGATCTTTGCGGGGTGAAGCCGCACGTGCTCCGATACTGGGAGCAGGAGTTCACGCAGCTCAAGCCGGTCAAGCGCCGCGGCAACCGCCGCTACTACCAGCACCACGAGGTGCTGCTCATTCGGCGAATCCGCGAGCTGCTCTACGAGGAAGGCTTCACCATCAGCGGCGCGCGCAACCGCCTGGACTCCAACGCCGCGCCCCACGAGGACAAAGCCGAGCCGGCGCTGCGCAACGGCCGGGCTTCGCCGGCGGCCAATGGCGTGGACCTGGGCGCCATCAAGCGCGAGCTACGCGCCGTGCTGGACCAATTACAGGGGTAGAATCCCCCGGCATCTCCGTGTAGCGCAGCCTGGTAGCGCACGTCCTTGGGGTGGACGGGGTCGCGAGTTCAAATCTCGCCACGGAGACCACCCGACCTTGATTCCCGCAGACTGGCTCTGGATTGCGGTCACCGTATGGGCTGCGTTCGCCCAGACGGTGCGCAACGCCGCCCAGCGCCACCTCACCGCCGAGCTCGGCACGCTGGGCGCCACGCTGGTCCGCTTTTTCTACGGTCTGCCATTCGCCGCGCTTTGGCTCTACCTGGTTCATTCGATGGGGCATCCCGCGGTTCCAGGGCTGAACGGCAAATTCGCCTTCTGGGTACTGGTTGGAGCGGTAAGCCAGATCGCGGCGACCGCGCTGCTGCTGCGCACGATGCAGGCGCGCAACTTCGCCCTTGGGGTCGCCTACTCGAAAACCGAGGTGCTGCAGGTGGCGGTATTCGGCCTGGCATTCCTGGGCGAGCGCATCAGCACGCCGGCGGCGCTCGCGGTGGCGGCCGGGACGCTCGGCGTGTTGCTGCTCTCACCCGCCGACAAGGACAAGCCCCTGCGCGCCTTCTTGACCGGGTGGACTTCGCGCACCGCGCTCCTCGGCCTCGCGTGCGGCGCGTTATTCGCCATGTCCGCCGTGGGCTACCGCGGCGCGGCGCTTGCGCTGCCCGGGACTGCGTTCCTCATGGCCGGCGCGTTTACGCTGCTTGCAGCCCAGCTGGTGCAAACGCTGCTTCTAGGCGGCTGGCTGCTGATGCGCGATGCGGCCGTGGTGGGCCGCGTCCTCAAAGCATGGCGCCTGTCGCTGTTTGCCGGCTTCATGGGCGCGGCCGCCTCGGCGGGCTGGTTCACCGCCTTCGCCATCGAGCCGGTGGCGCACGTGCGCACCCTGGGGTTGATCGAGCTGGTGTTCAGCTACGCCGTATCCCGCCGCCTGTTTCGCGAGCGGCTGTCGGCGCTGGAGTTCACCGGCATGGCGCTGCTCACGCTGGGCGTGGCCATCATCAGCATCGCGCGCTAATCCCACGAAAAGCGGTAGAACAGGCCCACGCCGCTCGAGGTTCCGGTCTCGGCGCGCACCGACAGGCGCTGGGTGAGGGCAAGGTCGAGCTTGACGAGGGCCGAGGCGACGATGCCCAGCCCCTGCTCGTAGGACACGTACAGGCGCTCCGACAGGCGCTTGCCCACGGCGACCACGCGGTCGCCCACCTCGCCGCTGCCGCGCAGCGATATCTCATCGACGCCGAAGGCCTGCGCGAGGCGCCGGTCGAGCGGCATGCGGTCGCCGCGCGCGAGCAGCGCGCCAGCGGCCGCCTGCAGCAATCCGAGGTCGGCCTTGGTGGCGTCGCTGGGCGCCCGGCCAAGCACCAGCCAGGACAGGCGCTCGCCTTCGGGCACCGGCGGCTGCGAAACGAGCTGCACGCGCGGTGCGCGCGCGGTGCCGGAAACCTGTACGCCCGCTTCGACCTGCTGGTTGCGACGCCAGGCCGTGAGCTGGAGCGACGGGTTGTCGAGCGGCCCATCGAAGATGGCGATGCCGGGGTCCACCTCCAGGCGCTGACCGTACGCGCGGAACGTGGCGTTGACCGCGTGGATGCGCCCGTAGGCGCGCAGCTCGCCTTCGGAGGTGGTCTCCACCTGCAATTGCCCGGCAAGCCTGCCTTCCAGCCCGTAGCCGCGCACCTGGAGCTGCTCGCCGAGGTCGAGCCGTATGTCGAGCGCCACCGGCAGGCGCGCGCGCTCCTTGGAGGCCGCACGCGTCTGTCCCGCAATCACTACGTCGTCGCCGAGCTGCGGCAGCCGGTCCTGCTCGAGCTCCAGATAGCCTCGGTCGGCGCGCAGCGCGCCGCTAAGCGAAACCTTCCCTTTGGAAAGCCGCGCTTCCCCTTCTCCCGAGACGGTAAGCCGCAGGTCGGGGCGCGCCATCAGACCGAAGTTTCGGGGACGCGCATCTGGAATGGCGTGCGCGGGACTTCGGGCTGCTGGCGCGCCCCGACCTGCGGCTTACCGTCTCGGGAAACGGGGAAGCGCGGCTTTCCAAAGGAAAGGTCTCGCTCAGTGGCGCGCTG
>DATACE010000150.1:0-2440 GCA_036259215.1 Burkholderiales bacterium
AGGTGACGCGCCGGCTCGCCGCGGGGCAGCTCGACCTCGCGCTCAACGTCACCGAAAACACCATCCTGAACAGCGAGCAGGGCGGACGCCTGGAAATCATCGCCGGCAACGTGAACCGCCTGCCGTTCTCCTTCATTGCCCGCCCGCATATCAAGACCTACGCGGACCTGCGCGGCGCGCGCATCGGCGTGTCGTCGCTCCGCGCCGGCAGCTCGTCGCTCGTGATGCAGCTTCTCGCCGGCCATGGCCTGCACTATCCGCAGGACTACACGCTGCTTGCCGTCGGCCCGATCCTCGCGCGCTGGGACAAGCTGCGCAGCGGCGAGATCGACGGCGGGCTGCAGGGCGCGCCGCTCAATTACATCGCGGTCGACGCCGGCTTCAGCGACCTGGGCAGCCCGCGCAGCGTGTTCCCCGACTTCCAATTCACTTCGCTCGACGCGGATTCCTATTGGGCGAAGCAGAACCGGGACACCGTGGTGGCGTTCCTGCGGGCGTACCTGCAGGCGCATCGCTGGTTCTACGCCAACCCGGCCGGCGCCACCGACATCGCCGTCCGGGAGACCGGCGTCGAGAAGCGCTACGCCGAGCGCGCCTGGAAAGAATACGCGCGCGACGGGATTTTCCCGCGCGACGGCGCTGCTAGCGCGGCCGCGGTGCAGGCGCTCATCGAAGTGAGCGCGCTCATCCGCGACCTCGCCGTGCGCTCGAAGAGCCGCGCCGAGCAGTACATCAACCCCGCCTACCTCGAGGAGGCGCGGCTGTCGTTCCAGCCCTACAGCTGATGACGCGAGTGTGTGCGGCTCGCAACAGCGGCTCCTCGAACGGCCGGAAAATCGCGCCGCAAGGTGTCGCGGAAAAAGCGCTCGGGGGTAATCTCAACGCGTGGACAGAGAGCTCTACACGAGAACCATCGCCAGCGTCGTCGAGTACTTCGAGGGTTATGAGACGCTGGCGCTGGTCCTCAATGTGAATGTCGAGGAGCTGCGGCGCTGGGCGGAAGGGCGCTCGCGCCCGCCGACGGACGTGTTTTTCCGCATCGTGGACCTTGCACGGCGGCCGCCCGGGACGCTGCGGCTCGTGAACTGAGCTGACGCCTGCGGCCGACAGCGTGGTCCCTTTGCACTAGCTGCGGCCGGATTAACGTTCTCTCCCAGGCCTCATCCTTCGCCTTTCGAACGGAGCGATCGATGACTTTCTCATTGCAAATGGCACGGACGGCGTGGCTGTTCAGCGCCGCGCTCATAGCGCTCGGCTTTCTATCGCTGCTGAACCTTGCCGCCTTTGTCGTCTGGCGCTTTGGCGGCGTGAACAGTCCATTGCTGAACGCCACGGTGGAACCCACGCTCGACCTCGTGCCGCTGCTGGATCTGGCCGGCCTTCAGGTGGCGTTCGCCCTGGCAGCCGCGGGGGTGGGGCTCGGATTCCTCGGCGTCCTGCTCGCCCGGCGGGTCGCGGCCCGCATCGACCTCGAAAAACAGCGCGCACAGGACCGGCTGCGCCGGGTGCACCTGTACCGCGAGAGCGCCCGGGTGGAGCCGTACCTCGGCCAGGCGCCCCAGGAGCGGGAGCGAAAACGTGCCTGAAGCTGGGCAAAATGCACTCGCGCCGGCCTAGGAGGCCCTGCTAGCTTCCCCCTATAACAAGGCCGGCCACGCCGGCAATAGGGGGGTCGGTGAAAAAAACGCTGTTCAACCTGGCCGCGCTTGCACTTTTGCTTGCGCCGGCATGGGCGCTCGCCCAGGCGACGCAGAAAGAGGCGGCAGCGGTCGGCCGGCTGCTGGCGGCGGCGTTCAACGAGCGCAGCGTCGACGACTTCATGAAGCTGGTGGACGCCGACGCCTTCAGCGACATCGTGCTGAGCGACCTGGGGCTCGCGGCCGGGGACCGCGAGGCGCTGCGCAAGCGCATGCCGGTCTCGGTGCGCAAGAACGCCGAGCTGAGCATGCAGGCGATAGACCAGAACGAGGGCACGGCGAAATTCCTGCGCGCCGGGGTCAAGGGCGGCCGCGCTTACGCCGTGGTGCGCCTGGATATGGGCGACCAGGGCGTCGAGTACCTGAAGTACTACGTAGCTTCGCCGGGCGCCGCGGAGGACTGGTACATCTTCACTGCCGCCACGCTGTTCAGCAGCGCGGTGCGGTTCAACCTGGCGACGCTGTTCAAAAGCGAGTCGGTGCTGTTCAAGCTGTTCGGCGTGCCGTCGCTGTCCGCGCGCGACGCCCGCGCCTTCCTCGAAGTGCGCAACAGCCTGGCGAAGAACGATTACGCCGGCGCCTACCAGGCGCTGGAAAAATTTCCCGAGGGCTACCGCAAATCCAGGCAATGGGCGCTCATGCGCGTGACGGTGGCCGGGCGCGAGGGCGGCCAGCACTATCGCCAGGCGTTGCGCCACCTCGCGGCCGGCTTCGGCAGCGACGCCGACCTGCAGCTCGCGTTG
>DATACE010000151.1:0-5129 GCA_036259215.1 Burkholderiales bacterium
GAATCCGGGCTCTGACCCCGATTCACCGCCAGGGTTCGGGCTGCAGCTTTCCGGGCAGGTAGAGCGGGTGCGCCGGCTCGCCGCAGCCGTTCATGCGCAGCACGTGCAGCTTCACGCCCGCCTTCCTGAGATATTCGACGACGTAGCGCGAGCGCTCCAGGTGCAACCCGTGGTTGCCCCAGGCGCAGACCACCAGGTCCGCACTGCGCGCGGCGGCGAGGATCGCCTGGTCGTTGCCGCGCCCGACCGGCTCGCGCGCGGCCTTCATGTCATCCGGGTCCGTGGCGCGCCAGCCGAAGAGGTTGGTGACCACCAGCGTGCCGAAGCGCCATTGCTCGGCATAGTTGCGCGCCCGCGTGCACGACGGGTCGAGCTTCACCTCGTCCGCGGTGCTCGGATTGAGCATGAGAAAGTTCGCCACCGGCCCTTCGGCCCAGCGGCGCCACAGCAGGTAGCGCCACTTGCGGCAGCGAGAAAAATCGGCGCCGGAATCGCGCGAGACGATGATGGACGGCAGCGCGGCTCTCAAGACCACATCGCCCGCAGCCTGCCCGCCACGTCCACCGCCGTCCCTGCCGCCATTGCCACCTCCTGATGCACGGATTCTCCCCAAGCCACCGGCTGCAGGAAATCCATTACGGCCTGCGTGAGGAAGCGGCTTTTCGCACCGTACACGTGCCGGTCGCCCATGCGCGATTGCTGGGTCACGTAGTACTTCAGCGGGGCGACGAGGTGCAGGTCGGTCTTCGCGCGCGTCATGGCGACGTACAGCAGGCGCCGCTCCTCCTCGATGAGCTCGGGCTTGCCGGTGGCGAACTCCGAGGGAAAGTTGCCGTCGGCGACATTCAGCAGATGCACCGCGTCCCACTCCTGGCCCTTGGCCGAATGGATGGTGGAAAGCACCAGGTAGTCCTCGTCCAGGTAAGGCGCGCCCGCAAGGTCGCCGGTAGCGCTGGGCGGGTCGAGCGCCATCTCGGTGAGGAAGGCCTCGCGCGTCTGGAACGATGTGGCGATGCGCTCGAGCTGCACCAGGTCGCCCGCGCGCACCTGCGCGGCGTCGTAGATGCGCTCCAGGTGCGGCTGGTACCACTCGCGCACGCGCTGGAGCTGGCCTTCCCATTTCGCATTCCCCAGAAAAGTCATCAGCTCATCGAAACCCGGGGACCCGGTCTTCAAGGCCTGCCACGAGAAGCCCTGCGCCTCGAAGCGCGTGAAGACGCGCTCCGCGGTGGCCGGCCCCACGCCCGGCTCAAGCTGCAGCGCGCGGAACGCGGCGATGCGGTTCTTGGGATTATCGGCCCAGCGCAGCACCGCGAGGAGGTCCTTGACGTGCGCCGCCTCGAGGAACTTGAGCCCGCCGTACTTCACGTAGGGGATATTGCGGCGCACGAGCTCCAGCTCCAGCATGTCCGAATGGTGCGAGCTGCGAAACAGCACCGCCTGGCGGCGCAGCAGCACGCCGCGCTCGCGCGCCTCGAGCACCTGCTTCACCACGTAGCGCGCCTGCGCCTCGTCGTCGGCCACCGTGACGTAGCGCGGCTTGGCGCCGGCTTTGCTCCTGGAATAAAGCTGCTTGCCCATCAGCGCGTTCGCGGCATCCAGCACCTGCTGAGTCGAGCGGTAGTTTTCTTCCAGCGCAATCACCTGCGTGCCGGCGAACTGCCCGGGAAAGCCGCGGATGTTCTCCACGCTCGCCGCCCGGAACGAGTAGATCGCCTGCGCCTCGTCGCCCACCACGGTGAGCCCCGCGCCCGCGGGGCGCAGGCCTTGCAGGATCCCGGCCTGCAGCACATTGGTGTCCTGGTACTCATCCACCAGCACGTGGTCGAACTGCCCGCCGATCTCGCCCGCGAGCGCGGGCTCGGCCATCATCGCGTGCCAGTAAAGGAGGAGGTCGTCGTAGTCGAGCGCCTGGTGGGCGAGCTTTCGCTCCACGTAGGCCTTGAAAAGGTCGTTCAGCTCCTGCGCCCACTCCGCGCACCAGGGGAACTGCTCCTGCAGCGTGTCGGCGAGCGGACGCTGCGTGTTCACGCGGTGCGAGTAGATGGCAAGGCAGGTGTCCTTGCGCGGGAAGCGCCTCTCCGCCTTCGACAGGCCGCGCTCGTGGCGCACGACATCCATGAGGTCCGCGGCGTCGCCGCGGTCCAGCACGCTGAAGCTCTCGCCCAGGCCAACCGCCCGGCAGTGGCGCCGGATGAGGCGGTTCGCCACCGAGTGGAAAGTCCCCGACCAGGGCAGCCTTATTTCCTTCATGACCTCGCCGACGATACGCTGCGCGCGCCGCGTCATCTCCAGGGCCGCGCGGCGCGTGAAGGTGAGGAGCAGGATGCGCTCGGGGCTCGTCCCTTGCAGGATGAGGTGCGCCACGCGGTGCGCGAGCGTATTGGTCTTGCCGGTGCCCGCCCCGGCGACGATGAGCAGCGGCGAGGCGCCGCAGGTCGCCGCCTCGCGCTGGCGCGGGTTGAGCTTGTCGAATGCCGCGGTCGCCATCGCCGCGACTATAGGCGATAGCTGTATATACTTCCAGTAGCGGGCTATTTCTTCTTCAGAAGGTCCTTCAGGCCGGCGAGCGGCCGGTGCGTCGCTGCGCTCTCCCGGCTTTCGGGCTCTGACCCCGATTTCGCATCCTCCACCCGCGCGTGCTCGTTCTCGTGGCAGTAGATGCACAGGAGCTCCCAGTTGCTGCCGTCGGGCGGGTTGTGGTCGTGGTTGCCGTCCTTGTGGTGCACGGTGAGCTCGCGCACCCGCTTGCCGTCGAACTCGCGCGCGCAGCGCGCGCAGATCCACGGCAGCAGCTTGAGGGCCTGGTCGCGGTAGCCGGCCGGCTTCATCGCACGAGCTGCGCGAGCTCCTCATCGCCCAGCAGGCGGATGTTCTTCTGCCGGGCGAAGGCGCGCGCGTTCTGCGTCACCTCGCCGGCGGCAACGTAGATGAGCTCCTGCGCCTCGCTTTTCTCGCCGGCGGCGTGGAACTCGCGCAGCGGCTCGACGCCGGTGCGCGTGGCCTTCCAGCGCTTGCAGTCCACGAGCGAGACGCGCCCGGACTTGGTGAGCTGAAAGTCGCTGCCGATGCGCGTCACGCCGTAGCCCTGGCGCCGGAAACCCTGCTCCAGCGTGGCGGCGAACTCCTCGCGCGGCAGCGCGCGCAGCGCCTCAAGCCGCGCGGCCACCTTGCGGGCGCTGGGCCGCTGCAGACGGCGCCAGATGACGATGCCGGCGATCACCAGGAAGGGCAGCGGCACCAGCGCCGCGTAGAGCGGCGGGACGAAAAGCCGCGCGATGAAGAACACGCCCGAGGCGAGCCCCAGGCTCGCCCACCACGGCGAGCGCAGCAGGACCGCGAACAGCGAGTTCTGGTTGAGCTTGAGCATCCCGCCGCATTTTAAATTGGCAGCGTGCCGCGGCAATCCGGAAACGCCGGGCAGCCCCAGAACGGCCGGCCGGCATTCGAGCCCTGCTCGGCGACCCGCTGGATCATGGTGCGGGTGCAGCGCGGGCACTGCGGCTTGGCCGTGCCCAGGCGCGGCTCGATTCTCGGCGGCATGGTGAGGGTCTGCCGGGCCTTGTCCAGCATCCCGGCGAGCGTTGCCCCGTCGATCAGCCGGATCTGGCAGTGCTCGGCGAACGATGCGGCATCCGCGCTGAAGCCCCCGGCGCTCACCACGAACCCGCCGGCCGCCCCGCTCGCCGCCATCACCCCGAAAAGCTCCCGCACCGCGGCCGCGTCCACTTTGGGCGAGCGCCAGTGCTTGCACTGCACGATGAAGCGCTCCTCGCCCTTCTGCAGCACCAGCTTCTCGCCGGCGCTTTCGGTGACCAGGAACCCCTGCAGGCGGAACGCCTCGCCCAGCAGCAGCTCGAACTCCGGCCACTTGACCTCGGCCAAACCGTCCGGGCTTGGGGCCTTGCCCCCGGTCAGCCCGTGTACCACGTTAGTCCACCACTTTCCCATGTACCCTCCCATGCCTCCCTTTTCGCACGCCGCCTGCAGCGCGATGATCGTCTATGCTGCGCCTCGCTTCAAATTAACTTTGCCATTGACATGCCGCTTCTGACGCTGCAGGACGCGGAGCTCGCCTACGGCGACTTTCCGCTGCTCGACCGCGCCTCGTTCTCGCTGGAGGCGGGCGAGCGCATCGGGCTCATCGGGCGCAACGGCACCGGCAAGTCGTCGCTCCTCGCGGTGATCGCCGGGCTGGCGGCGCTGGACGACGGCGACCTGCGCCAGCGCGACGGGCTGTCCATCGCCCTGGTGGAGCAGGAGCCGGTGCTGCCGGAGCGGCCTACGCTGAAGGAAAGCCTGCTCGCGCGCGCCGCGGTGGCGCAGGAGCACAAGCTGGACAAGTACCTCGACCTTTTCCAGGTGGATCCGGGGGCCTCGCCCGCGGCGGCCTCCGGCGGCGAGCGCAAGCGCGCGGCGCTCGCGCTCGCTTTCGCGCTCGAGCCGGAGCTCCTTTTGCTGGACGAGCCCACCAACCACCTGGACGTGCAGGCGATCGAGCGGCTGGAGAGCCTGGTGGCCAAGCAGCCCAGCGCCATGGTGATCACCCACGACCGCGCGTTCCTCGACCGGGTGGCCACGCGCATCCTGGAGCTCGACCGCGGGCGGCTGCTGTCCTACCCGGGAAATTATTCGCGCTACGAGGCCTTGAAGGCCGACCAGCTCGCGGTCGAGTCGGTGGTGCAGCGCAAGTTCGACAAGTTCTGGGCGCAGGAGGAGGCATGGATCCGCAAGGGCATCGAGGCGCGGCGCACGCGCAACGAAGGCCGGGTGCGGCGCCTGGAGCGCCTGCGCGAGGCGCGCGCCGCCCGCCGCGCGCGCGCCGGCAGCGTGAAGCTGAATATCGGCGAGGGCCAGCGCTCGGGCAAGCTGGTATGCGAGCTCACCGGCGTGTCGAAAAGCTACGGCGGCCGGCCGATCGTCAAGGATCTCGACCTCATCGTGAGCCGCGGCGACCGCCTGGGCCTCATCGGCCCCAACGGCGCCGGCAAGACCACGCTCATCCGGCTGATCCTCGGCACGCTCGCGCCGGACTCGGGGCAGGTTCGCCTGGGCACGAACCTGCAGCCGGCCTACTTCGACCAGATGAGGGAAGCGCTGGATCCCGAGCGCACCGTGGCCGAGACCAT
>DATACE010000152.1:0-19990 GCA_036259215.1 Burkholderiales bacterium
GGCGATCCGACCCAGCTGCACCAGATCATGATGAACCTGTCCACCAACGCGCTTCACGCCATGGGCGAGCGCGGCACGCTGCGGGTGGCGCTCGAAGAGGAAGAAGTCCGGGAGCAGCGCGTGTTCGCGCACAGCACGCTGCACCCGGGCTCCTATGCGCGCCTTACCGTGGAAGACACGGGCAGCGGCATGGACTCGGCCACGCTGGCGCGCCTGTTCGAGCCTTTCTTCACCACCAAGGAAGTCGGCAAGGGCACCGGCCTGGGGCTATCGCTGGTCTACGGCATCGTCACGGACTCCTCCGGTGCCATCGACGTGCAGAGCCAGCCGGGCCATGGCAGCCGCTTCGTGATCTACCTGCCGCGGGTCGACGCGCCGGCCCTGGCGGGCGACGAAAGCGAAGCGCCGGTGCCGCGCGGCCAGGGCGAGCGCGTGCTCGTGGTCGACGACGAGGCAGCCCTGGTGGCGCTCGCCTCTGAAGTGCTGAAGCGCCTGGGCTACGAGCCGGTGGCGTTTTCCGATGGCGCCGCAGCGCTTGACGGCTTCGACGCGGCGCCGCAGCGCTTCGATGCGGTGATCGCCGACGAAGTAATGCCGGGACTGACCGGCACCGAGCTCGCGCGCCGGCTGCGCGAGCGGCGCGCCGACCTGCCCATCCTGCTGGTGAGCGGCTACATCGGACCCATGATGACCGAGCGCGCCCTCGCCGCCGGCGTGGACCAGATCCTGAAAAAGCCGGTGCAGTCGCGCGAGCTCGCCGCCGCCTTGGCGCGCGTGCTTTCAGGCGTAACAAAGATGCAACCGGCCGGCAACATCCGCGCGGTAACCTGAAGGCATGAGTGAACGAACCGAACTCGAAGACAGCGCACCGCTGGAACCACAGCAGGCGGATCCGTACGACGGGGTGGCGCTCGGCGTGGAATGCGCGTGGCCCGTCTTGCAGGCCACGGCTCAGGCCGACTGATCCTTCGATTTCACCTGTAACCGTCCGCCCGGGCGGGGCATCAGAATAGCTCCGGGCCTCCCGACAGCAGCACCGGATCCGTCCCCTCCTCCTCCCCCTTAGACAGATCCTCGTCGGGAGGCCCCTTTTTTCTTTCAGTTGTAGCGCCGGCGAAATGGTGCGGAAGCCTGCGCGCGCGACGATGCTCGCATGAAAACTATCCTCCTTGCCCTTGCGCTCGGCGCTCCGCTCGCCGCGTACGCGGCGCCGTATGCGCCGCAGGAATTCGATTTCAGCGAGCTTTCAGCCGGAATGATCGAGCAGGTGCGCGAAATCCCGCGCGACGTGCACGCGTTCGAGGAAGCCCTCGAGCACAGGATCAATCCGGAAGTGCGCCGGGAGCTTTTCATCCGCCTGGACGACGGGCGCCTGCTCACGCTCCTGGAAGGCGCGCGAGCCTTTGAAGCCGGCCAGCGCGTGCGCGTCATTGCCGGCCGCCTGGAGCGCGAATAGCGCAGTTTCGGTTGTAACGGCGCATCTGCGGCACGAAACCGCCGCGACATCCGCCGGCGCCAAAGTGACACCTGCAGCTCAACTCAACCCAACTACCGAAGGAACCGAACCATGAAACGCCTCATCGCCGCCGTATCGCTCGCCGCGCTGTCCGTCCCCGCGTTCGCCGTCGAAGTCACCGCGCCGTACGACCAGAACCTGGTGGACCGCGCGCTTCCCAACATCCAGATCCCGGCGCCTGCCTCGCAAGGCAGCACCAACGTCTGGGCGAACGACCCGAGCTTCATCGCTCCGGCGCAGTAACGCCGTGCCGAAACGAGCGGCCTGGCGGCGCGCCTTGCGCCGCCTCGCCGCCTCGCTGCTCCAGCGGGGTGGAGCGGGTGAAGGGAATCGAACCCTCGTATGCAGCTTGGGAAGCTGCCGTTCTGCCATTGAACTACACCCGCCTGCGCGGGATCATACCTAACTATGGGACTGATCCAACGCGTCGTCGGTGTCCTCCTCGGCCTGGTTTTTCTGGTGGCCGTTTTCGTGTTTGCCTCGCTCGCCCTGGGCATTCTTCTCGCCGTCGGCCTGGTGGTTTGGGGTTGGCTATGGTGGCGCAGCCGCTCGCAATTGCAGAACGGCCGTGGGGCGGGCGGCGCGGTCGTGGAAGGGGAATATCGCGACCTCACGCCGTCGAGCCATATCGACGAGCGCGACAAGCCGTTCTAATTGTCCCTTGCGTCTTTACGGGCATGGCCCCTGCGATTTCGATCGCCGAGACGCGTACCGCAACGGGCGGGCGTGCAGCCGAAGCGCAAGGCGAAGCCGAGGCCCAGCAGCGTTGCGGGCAACCAGGAACACCTCCACTGCGCCGCTTCGCCCATCAGAAGGCATAGTCGACGCCAAGCAGGAGCGTCGAATCGGTGGACTGGCGCCCGGGCGCCGGCCGCCGCTCCCAGTCCACATTGAGCTGCGCAGTGGCGTTGAGGCGCTCGACCAGCGGCAGCCGCACGCCGCTCTTGGAGCGCACCACCACCCCATCGCTGTCCTCGAGGTTCCAAAAGCCTTCCTGCTCGTGGAAAAGCTGCAGCTTGGCGCCCCAGGGCGCGAAGGTGGCCTTGATACCCCAGCCGAGCGCTGGATACTCCTCCGGCAGGCCCAGGTAGCGCTCGACGCTCACGTAGTCCAGGCCGGCGCGCACCGACAGGTTCGCCGCAGCGTCTTCCAGAAGCTGCAGGCCGTAGCCGGCGCCGGCCGCCGCGCGGTAGTCGAGATCCTTGGCGCGGTCGTGCTCCAGGGAGACGCGCAGGTAAGCAAACTGGCGGGTATCGAGAAAGCGATCGTAATTCGCACCCGCCAGCCAGGCCGTGTTCGTCTCCGCGGGCGGCTCGGAGCGCCGCTCGATCCGGCCGGTGAAGCTGTAGCGGTATTCCTGCGCGCGCGCGGTGAAGTCCGCGTCCAGGTGCACGTGGTCGCTGTCGGCGTTGCCGCGCGCATAGGCCGCCGAGAGCAGCCCGCGGCCGGCATAGACGATGTCGCGCCGGCTCTTGTAGGGACGGGGATCGAGCGTCGCCACTTCGAGCGGCCCGATCTCGTGCAGGGCGCCCGCGCTGTCCACGATGGACACGGAATGCACGTCGCTCAGGCGCACCGAGATTTCGCCCGCGTACCCGGTCTCCACGACAAGGCGCTCGCCCGCGCGCGACTTCACCTCTCCGGTGATGCGGTCACCGTTGGACAGGCGGATTTCGTCGGCCAGCGCAGGCCAGGCGAGCAGCCACAGCAGCGCAATTCGCAACCACATTCCTGGCTGTATCATAAAGCCTATGATCCGCGTGATCGTGAACGGCAAGGCGCAAACTTTCGAGCAGCCGCTCGAGATCGCCGCGCTGCTCGCCCGGCTCGATTTATCGGGCAAGAAGATCGCCGTGGAGCGAAACGGCGAGATCGTGCCCAGGAGCGCGCACGCGCGCACGCTGGTCGCCGACGGCGACCAGCTGGAGATCGTGGTCGCAGTGGGCGGAGGCTGAAGGATGAAGGACGCATTGACCATCGCCGGCAAGACGTACGCGTCGCGCCTGCTCGTGGGCACCGGCAAATACCGCGACTTCGCCGAGACGCGCGCCGCGGTGGACGCCTCCGGCGCGCAGATCGTCACCGTGGCGATCCGCCGCACCAACATCGGGCAGAACCGCAACGAGCCGAGCCTGCTCGACGCGCTGCCGCCCTCGAAATACACCTACCTGCCCAACACCGCCGGCTGCTACAGCGCGGCTGACGCGGTGCGCACGCTGCGCCTCGCCCGCGAGCTGCTCGACGGCCATGATCTCGTCAAGCTCGAAGTGCTGGGCGATGCGCAGTCGCTCTACCCCAACATGCCGGAGACCCTGCAGGCGGCCCAGACCCTGGTGAAGGAAGGCTTCAAGGTCATGGTGTACTGCTCCGACGACCCGATCCAGGCGCAGATCCTCGAATCGATCGGCTGCGTCGCCATCATGCCGCTCGCCTCGCTCATCGGCTCGGGGATGGGCATCCTGAATCCCTGGAACCTGCAGCTCGTGCTCGGGAAGGTGAAGGTCCCCGTGCTGGTGGACGCGGGCGTAGGCACGGCCTCCGACGCGGCGATCGCCATGGAGCTCGGCTGCGACGGGGTCCTCATGAATACCGCCATCGCCGCCGCACGCGACCCCGTGCTGATGGCCGGCGCCATGCGCAAGGCGGTCGAGGCCGGGCGCGAGGCGTTCCTCGCGGGGCGCATGCCGAAGAAGCTCTACTCGGCGACGCCGAGCTCCCCTACTGACGGAAAGATCGCGCCGAAGGCCGCTTGAACCGCGGTGTCCGTAGTTATGTGTTGCGCCAAGGCAGGACCACGCCGGCGCAGGCGCGCGCCCTGGAAACGCTGTATCCCAAGTACGGCCTGTCCTTCACCGGTGAGCTGCTGCAGAACCCCTTCGGAAGGTCTGCGCCGCTGGTGCTGGAGATCGGCTCGGGCATGGGCGAGACCACCGCCGCCATAGCCCGCGCGCGCCCGGACGCCGACTTCATCGCCGTGGAGGTGCATGGACCCGGAGTCGGCAGCCTGCTCAACCGGATCGCGCAGGAGGGCCTCGCCAACCTGCGCGTGATCCGCCACGATGCGACCGAGGTGCTCGAGCGCATGTTCAACGACGCCTCGCTCGCGGCCATCCATGTTTTCTTCCCGGATCCGTGGCCCAAGAAGCGCCACCACAAGCGCCGCCTGGTGCAGCCGCCGTTCGCCGCCCTCGCGGCGCGCAAGCTCGCGCCCGGCGGCGTGCTGCATGCGGCTACTGACTGGCCGGACTACGCGGGATCCATGGAGGCAGTCTTGTCAGCGGAACCGCTTTTGGAAAAAGCCGAGTGCGGCTTCATTTCCCGGCCGGCGACGAAATTCGAAGCGCGCGGACGCCGCCTGGGCCATCCGATCCGCGACCTTTACTACCGGCGCCGTTAGGCAGGAACAGCTCGAGCAGCTCGTTTAGAAAGCGCTGCCCGCGCTCGGTCGGCACGATGCGGTTCCAGTCTCGCGCGAGCAAGCCGCGATTCTCCGCTTCGCCGAGCTGCTCTTCGATGACGATCAAGGGCAGGCCGGTGCGCTCGCCGAACAGGCGCGGCTCGAAGCCCTGGACCAGGCGCAGCGCGTTCAGCATGAATTCGAACGGCAGCTCCGCGGGCGCCACGGTTTTCTCCAGGCTGCCCGCCTTGTCCATGTATTCGCGCGGCTGCTTGGCGCGCTCGTGGCGCGTAATGCGATCCGGAAAGCTGATTTTGCCGTGCGCGCCGGCGCCAATGCCCAGGTAATCGCCGAACAGCCAGTAATTCAAGTTATGGCGGCAGCGGTGCCCGGGACGCGCGAAGGCGGATGTCTCGTAGTGCTCGTAGCCCGCGGCGCCCAGCGCCTGCTCCGCGGCGAGCTGCATGTCCGCGGCGGCATCATGCTCGGGCAGCTGCGGCGGCCTTCGGTAGAACACAGTGTTGGGCTCGATGGTGAGCTGGTAGGCCGACACGTGCCGCGCGCCGCACGCCAGCGCCTGCGCGAGGTCGGCTCGCGCCATCGCCGGGGTCTGCCCGGGCAGGCCGTACATCAGGTCGAGGTTGACGTTGTCGAAGCTCGCCAATGCCGCATCGACTGCGCTGCGCGCTTCCCGGGCGGAATGGATGCGCCCCAGCGCCGCGAGCATGCGGTCGTCAAAGCTTTGCACGCCGATCGAGATGCGGTTCACGCCGGCGTCCCGGAAGCCGCGAAAGCGCGTCGCCTCCACCGTGCCCGGATTGGCCTCGAGCGTGACCTCGGCCTGCGGGTCGACCTGCAGGCGGGCGCGCACGCCCGAAAGCAGCGCGTCGATCGCCTCGGGCGAGAACAGGCTCGGCGTGCCGCCGCCAATGAAGATGCTCGTCACGCGCCGGCCCCAGACCGCAGGAAGATGGTTCTCGATGTCTCGAAAGAGCGAGGCGAGGTACTCCTGCTCGGGCAGGGCGCCGGTACGTTCATGCGAGTTGAAGTCGCAATACGGGCACTTGCGCGCGCACCACGGGATGTGGACGTAGAGGGCGAGCGGCGGCAACGAGGCGAGCTTCACCGCGCCTGCGCGCTCAAAAGCGATCGGGATCACGCAGCAGCTCCAGCAGCCGGGCGAGCGCCTGCCCTCGGTGGCTGATCCGGTTCTTCTCGGCAGGGTCGATCTCGGCCGCCGTCATCCCCAGCCCGGGCAACAGGAACAGTGGATCGTAGCCGAAGCCGTTTGCCCCGCGCGGCGCTACCGCGATCTCGCCGCGCCAGATGCCCTCGGCTACGAGCGGAAGGGGATCGCCGGCGTGGCGCATGAGAATGAGGACGCAGGCATAGTAAGCCGCCCTATAGTCCTGAAGCAGCGAAAGCAGCCTCTCGTTATTCCTGGCGTCCCGCTGCTCGCGAGACCCATCGCGGCCCGCATAATAGGCCGAGTGCACGCCGGGCTTGCCGCCCAGCGCCTCGACGCACAGGCCGGAATCGTCGGCGAGCGCCGGGAGCCCGCTCAACCGGCTCGCGTGCCGCGCCTTGGCCAGCGCGTTTTCGAGAAAAGTGTCGTGCGGCTCATCCGCCTCGCCGATGCCCAGCTGCGACTGCGGGACGACGTCGATGGACAACGGCGCGAGCAAAGCGCCGATCTCCCGCAGCTTGCCGGGGTTGGCGCTGGCGAGCACGAGCTTCACAAGCCCAGAACGCGTTTCTGGTGCTCGACCAGCCGGGCGATGCCGCGCTGGGCGAGCGCCAGCAACGCGTCCATTTCGTGGCGGGAGAACGTCGCGCCTTCCGCCGTGCCTTGCACCTCGACGAAGTTGCCGGCGCCCGTCATGACGACGTTCATGTCGCAGCCGCAGGCGGAATCCTCCGGGTAATCGAGGTCGAGCACCGGGGTGCCGTTGTACACGCCGACCGACACGGCGGCGACGAAGTCCCGAAGGGGTTGCTTCTCCAGAAGCTTCTTCTGCTGCAGCCAAGTTATCGCATCGTGCAAGGCGACGAAGCCGCCGGTAATGGCGGCGGTTCGCGTGCCGCCGTCGGCCTGCAGTACGTCGCAGTCGATCTGGACCGAGCGCGACCCGAGCGCGGAGAGGTCGGTGACGGCGCGCAGGGCGCGGCCGATAAGGCGCTGGATCTCCTGGGTGCGGCCGGATTGCTTGCCGCGAGCGGCCTCGCGATCGGTGCGGGTATTGGTGGAGCGCGGCAGCATGCCGTATTCGGCGGTCACCCAGCCGCGCCCGCTGTCCTTAAGAAAAGGCGGCACGCGCTCCTCGACGCTCGCGGTGCACAGCACGCGCGTGTCGCCGAATTCGACCAGCACGGAGCCCTCGGCGTGGCGGGTGAAGCCGCGCTGGATGCGAACCGCGCGGAGCTGGTCCGGGGCCCGGCCGCTCGGCCTGCCGCTGGCGCTCATTGCTGCTGGGGCGGCGTCTTGCGCAGCGCGGCCTTGATGTCGTCGATCGCCTTCTCGATGTCCTCGTCGGACATGCGCAGGAAGTCGGGATCGGTGGCGGTGAAGTCCTGCACGTCGGTGGGAAGCTCCTGCGCGGGGATGGTGGGCGGCTCGTCGGCGGAAACCACCTCCTCCTCGCCCCAGGCCATCGCCAGCACGCTCACATTATCGCATTGCGGTCCGGCCCGGACCTCGGCAAGGTCGGCAAGCTCCGGGATCGCCTGCTTCAGCTCCCGCGTGACGAGCGCGTGGAGCAGCTGGCGCTGCGTCAGCGGGCCCCACAGACCGTCCGAGCAAAGCAGGACCAGGTCGTCTCGCTTGAGGCGCACCCGCTCGACCGTCTCGGGCCGCGGCGCCTGCAGGCTCCCCAGGCACTGCAGCAGGCGGTTGCGGTCCGGGTGCGTAGTGATGGCTTCCTCGCGGATCCGCCCGGCGTCGAGGAGCTGCTGGACCACGGTATGGTCGCGGGTGCGCTGCAGGATATTGCCGCGGCGCACCAGGTACAGCCGGCAGTCGCCGACATGCGTCCAGTAGGCGTGGCCGTCCTGCACCACGCAGGCGACGATCACGGTGCGCGGCGTATCGGGAAGCTCCAGGCGCTGCGCCTCGCGCAGGATCGCGGCATGGGCGCCGTTCATGCCGTGCGCGAGGAACACCTCCGGTGCGGCCAGCAGCGGGCGCGCCTCGCGCTGAAAAACACCGGCAAAGTGTTGCACGGCCACCTGCGCGGCAATCTCGCCGTGCAGGTGGCCGCCCAGGCCGTCGGCCACCACCATGAGCAGCGAATGCCCGGTGCGCCAGCAACCCAGGCGGTCCTGGTTCATCTTGCGCGCGCCGATGCGCGTTTCCTGGGCGATGGTGCAGTTCAAAAGAAGGTCCCGGTAAACCGCAGCACGGCGTCCCTTATGCCGTGCAGCATGGTGGGCTTGCCTTGGTAGGCCGGCAGCTTCTCGCCGAGCAGGGCTTTCTGCAATGCGAACACGCTCTGCGGGCGCTCGAGGTGGTCCAGGCGCAGGCACCAGTCGATGGTGTCGAGCAGCTCGGCCGAGTACTTTCCGGACCAGGCGCGCCGCGCGGGGACCAGCGCGTCGCTTTCCAGGCGCTGGTCAGCGGGCTGCGGCGCCGCGCCGGCGAGCGAGGCGTACATCGTGGCGCCCACGGAGTAGACGTCGCTCCACGGCCCGAGCAGCTCGCGCCGCGTGTGCTGCTCCGGCGAGGCGAAGCCCGGCGTGTAAGTCCGCGGCAGGTGCACGCCGTCGCCGGAAAGCGTCTGGCGCGCCGCGCCGAAATCGATCAGCAGGGGCGTGCCGTCGTTTCGGATGTAGACGTTGCCCGGCTTGATGTCCAGGTGCATCAGCTTGTTCGAGTGCACTTCGCGCAATCCGTTCAGCAGCTCGGCAAACGTGCTGCGGATCCAGCCCTCTTCGAGCGCGCCGCGCCGGTTGCGCACATGCTCCTGCAGCGAGCGGCCGCGCTCGTAGCGCATCACCAGATACACGGTGTCGTTGGCGCGAAAAAAGTTCAACACCCGCACCACGTTGGGGTGGGACAGGCGCGCGAGCGCGCGGCCTTCCTCGAAAAACCCGCGCATGCCGTGGTTGAATTTCACCGGGTCGTCCTCGGCAATGCGGTATTCCTTGATGGCCACCGGCGTCTCGTTCTCATCGTGCGCGAGATAGACGAACGAGAACCCGCCCGCCGCCAGCATGCGCAGGATGCGGTAGTTCTCGAGCCGCGTGCCTTCGGGCAGCGGCGGGTTGGCGAGCGTGGGCATCTGTCCTATCATAGCGTTCACCAGCGCGCCCCACCGCGCGCCGCGTCCGCCGCGCTGCACACTTTGTCACAACCGATCCAGAGCATGACCGGTTACGCCGCGGCGTCAGCCGAGTCGCCGCGCGGCAGGCTTTCAGTGGAGCTGCGCTCCGTCAACGCCCGCTTCCTCGACCTGCAGCTGCGCGTCGCCGATGAGCTGCGCACCCTCGAGCCGGCGCTGCGCGAGCTGGTAACGGCGAGGGTGTCTCGCGGCAAGGTGGATTGCCGCCTGTTCCTCAATCCGACCGGCGCGGCGGACTCGCCGCAGGGGCTGAACGTGCGGGCCCTCGAGCAATTGCGTGAGCTGAGCGACGAGGCGCGCCGCGCTTTTCCGGATGCCGGCCCGTTGCGCCTGGCCGACGTCTTGCGCTGGCCCGGCGTCATCGCCGATTCGCCGGCCGACGACGAGGCCATGCGGCGCATCGCGACCGATACCTGCCGTCGCGCGCTGGAGGACCTGGTGGCGACGCGCGTGCGCGAAGGTGCCAAGCTTGCCGCAAGCGTGCTGGAGCGCGTTGCAGCGATGCGCGAGCGGGTCGAGCAGGTGGCGCCGCTGGTGCCGCAGTCGGTGGCGGCCTACCAGCAGCGGATCGCCGAGCGCCTGCGCGAGGCGATCGGGACGGCCGAGGACGAGCGCATCCGCGCGGAAGTGGCGCTGTTTGCCGCCAAGAGCGACGTCGACGAGGAGCTGGAGCGACTGCGCACCCACCTTGCCGAGGTGGAACGCGTGCTGCGCGCCGGAGGCGCGGCCGGGAAAAGGCTCGACTTCATTGCCCAGGAGCTCAACCGCGAGGCGAACACGCTCGCCTCCAAGGCGGCAAGCCAGCCGGTTTCCGACTGCGCGCTCGAGCTGAAGCTGCTGGTCGAGCAGGTCCGCGAGCAGGTGCAGAACATCGAATGAGGGGTAGCTTGTTCGTGATTACCGCCCCCTCGGGGGCAGGCAAGACTTCGCTCATCAAGGCGCTGCTGGAGGACGAGCCGGGCCTGCGCCTGTCGACCTCGTACACCACGCGCAAGCCGCGCAGCGGGGAGCTGCCCGGGCGCGAATACCACTTCGTGGACGAGCCGACGTTCCTCGCCATGCAGGCGCGCGGCGAGTTCCTGGAGAGCGCCGAGGTGCACGGCAATCGCTATGGAACCTCGAAGCACGCGCTCGAGGACACTCTCGAGAAAGGCCAGGATCTGATCCTGGAGATCGACTGGCAGGGTGCGCGGCAGGTGCGCGCGCTGTATCCGGACTGCGTCGGCATTTTCATCCTGCCGCCATCGATGGCGGAGCTCGAGCGGCGGCTGCGCGCACGCGGGCAGGACGCCGAGAGCGTCATCCAGCGCCGCCTCGCGAATGCCCAGGCCGAGATGGCGCACGCCGGCGAGTTCAAATACGCTATAATTAACAAGGACTTCAATACGGCACGGCAAGAGCTCGCGCGGATCGTCCGCAGCGAGCGCCGAGCGCACTGACCCGGAAGCGAGACATGGCCCGAATCACCGTCGACGATTGCCTGAAACGCATCAGTAACCGATTTCACCTCACGCTTGCGGCCACATACCGCGCGCGCCAGCTGGGGGCCGGCGCTTCGCCGCTGGTGGAGCCCAACCGCGACAAGTCCACGGTGATCGCGCTGCGCGAAATCGCCGCCGGCAAAGTGGGCGCCGAGGTGCTGAAGAAAAACCCCGGCGCGCCCTCAGCACCCGCCCTGTAAGAATCAGACGGGGTCGGGTAATCTGACCCCATGGCTGCCGTAGCACCCCTGCTGGACCAGAGCCGCTTCGGCTACCTGAAGCCGAAGGACGTGGCGCGCCTGGCGGATGCGTATCGCTTTTCGGAAGCGGCGCACGCGGGCCAGAAGCGCCAGTCGGGAGATCCCTACATCTCGCATCCGCTGGCGGTGGCCGAGATACTGGCCGACTGGCACCTCGACGGCCAGACGCTCATGGCTGCGCTGCTGCACGACGTCACCGAGGACACCTCGGTCACCAAGGATGAAATCTCCGACACCTTCGGCCGGCCGGTCGCCGACCTGGTGGACGGGGTATCCAAGCTGGACCGCATCGAGTTCCAGTCGGCCGAGGACGCGCAGGCCGAGAACTTCCGCAAAATGCTGCTGGCGATGGCGCGCGACGTGCGCGTCATCCTGATCAAGCTCGCCGACCGCCTGCACAACATGCGTACGCTCGGCGCCGTGCCGCCGGCCAAGCGCCGCCGCGTGGCGCGCGAGACGATGGAAATCTACGCGCCGATCGCCAACCGGCTGGGGCTGAACACGCTCTACCACGAGTTGCAGGAACTGTCGTTCATGCACCTGTATCCGCTGCGCTACTCGGTGCTGGCCAAGGCCACCAAGGCGGCGCGCGGCAACCGTCGCGAGATGATCGGCCGCACGCTCGAGGCGATCAAGAAAAAGCTCGCCGAGAGCGCCATCCCGGCCACGGTGCAGGGTCGCGAGAAGCACGTGTACTCGACCTACCGCAAGATGATCGAAAAGCACCTGTCCTTCTCCGAGGTGCATGATATTTTCGGCGCGCGCGTGATCGTGAAGGACGTGCCCGCCTGCTACCTGGCGCTTGGCGCGCTGCATTCCCTCTACAAGCCGATTCCGGGAAAGTTCAAGGACTACATCGCCATTCCCAAGGCGAACGGCTACCAGTCCATCCACACGGACCTCATCGGCCCCTACGGCGTGCCGGTCGAGGTGCAAATCCGCACCGAGGAGATGAACCACCTGGCCGAGTCCGGCGTGGCCTCGCACTGGATGTACAAGGACGACTCCGACAAGCTCTCCGAGCTGCAGAAGCAGACTCACCGCTGGCTGCAGTCGCTGCTGGAGATCCAGTACCAGTCGGGGGATCCGCACGAATTCCTCGAGCATGTGAAAGTGGACCTGTTCCCGGACGAGGTCTACGTTTTCACGCCCAAGGGCCGGATCCTGTCGCTGCCGCGCGGGGCCACCGCGGTGGATTTCGCCTACGCCGTGCACACCGACATCGGCAACCGCTGCGTCGCGGCGAAGGTGAACGGCGAGCTGGTGCCGCTGCGCACCGAGCTGCGCAACGGCGACCGGGTGGAAATCATCACCGCGAGCCACGCCAAGCCCAACCCCGGCTGGCTGCAATACGTGCGCACCGGCAAGGCGCGCTCGAACATCCGCCACTTCCTGAAGACCATGCAGTACGAGGAATCGGCCGGGCTGGGCGAGCGCCTGCTCGACCAGGCGCTGCGCTCGCTGAGGAGCTCGCTCGCCGAGGTGGACGACGCCTCCTGGGAGCGCGCGCTGCGCGACGGCGGTATCCGCTCGCGCGGCGAGCTGCTTGCCGATATCGGCCTGGGCAAGCGACTGCCCGCGGTAGTGGCGCGCCGCCTGGTGAAGCGCCCCGAAGGCGGCGACGAGCCCTATCCGGCGGGCAGCGTCACGATCCGCGGCACCGAAGGCATGGCGGTGCAGCTGGCTTCCTGCTGCCGGCCCATACCGGGCGACGCCATCGTGGGGTCGATCAAGAAAGGCCAGGGGCTGGTGGTCCACGCCTCCGAATGCGCGAGCATCGTGCGCTCGCGCAAGAAGGAGCCCGAGCAGTGGATCGACGTGGAATGGGATGCGCGCACCTCGCGCCTGTTCCAGGCGGCGATCAACGTGGCGGTGGAGAACCAGCGCGGCGTGCTCGCCAAGGTGGCTTCGGAAATCGCCGAAGCCGGCTCCAACATCGACGCCATCAGCATGGAGGAGGATCGCGCCATGTTCACGATCATGCGCCTGGTGCTGGAGGTGGCCAATCGCCAGCACCTCGCGCGCGTCATGCGCGCCCTGCGGCGCCTGCCGGCGGTGAAGCGCATTTCGCGCATGAAGGAATAGTTAGCGCAGCGGCAGGCCGAGGAGGCTGTCGCCGCGCAGGATGTTGAGCGCCACGCCGCCGCGGCCGCGCAGCGCCTTGCCCAGCTCCACAATCGAGGTGATGCGCCGGCCGTTCACGCCCAGGATGACATCGCCGACGCGCAGCCCGTGCTTGAACGCCGGCGACCCGGCGCCGACCGAGGCGACCAGCACAGCGCGCTCGCGGCCGCGCGGGCCGCGCCGCTCCACTTCGCGTAGCGCGGCGCCGGCGAGCTCCGGTACCGCTTGCCCGCCCGGCCCGCCGGCGGCGGCGATCTCCCCGATGCGCGCCTTGACGTCCAGGGTCTCCTTGCCCCGCAGCACGCGCAATTCCACCGACTCGCCCGCCGGCATCACGCCCAGCCGCGCGCGCAGCTCCGCGGCGCTGCGCACCGGGCGGCCGTTCAGCGCGCTCACCACGTCGCCCTGGCGCACTCCGGCCTTTGCGGCGGCCGAGCCGGGCTGTACCTGCGCGATGCTCGCGCCCTCGGCGCCCACCACGTCGGTCATGCTCAGGCCGAGCTGACCCCGCCGCACTTCGCCTAAGCGGATGAGCTGCGCCATCACCGCCTGGGCGATGAACGCGGGCACCGCGAAGCCGATGCCGACGTTGCCGCCTGCCGGGCCGATGATGGCGGTGTTGATGCCGACCAGCTCGCCTTTCAAGTTCACCAGCGCGCCGCCCGAGTTGCCCGGATTGATGGAGGCATCGGTCTGGATGAAGTGCTCGTAGCCCTCCACCGACAGGCCGCTGCGCCCGAGCGCCGAGACGATGCCCGAGGTCGCGGTCTGGCCGATGCCGAACGGATTGCCGATGGCCACGACGAAATCGCCGACCTGCAGCGCGTCGGAGTCGCCGAAGCGCGCCTCCACCAGGTTGCCCGGCTCGACTCTGACCAGCGCGATGTCGGTTCCCGGATCCGCGCCCACCAGCTTGGCCGGCAGGCGCCGGTTGTCCTTCAGCGTCACCAGCACCTCGCGCGCGTCCTTGACCACGTGCGCGTTGGTCATCACGTAGCCGTTCTTCGCGTCCACGATGACGCCCGAGCCTGCGGAAATCTGGGGCCGCGCTTCGCCCGGCATGCCGAAGAAGCGCCGGAAGAACGGGTCGCGCAGCAGCGGGTTGTCCTCCTCTGGGCTTCTTTGCAGCACGGCGATATTCACCACCGCCGGCATCACTTTGTCCAGGATCGGCGCGAGGGTCGGCAGGCCGTCGCGCTGGGCGCTGGCCGGCAGCTGCCCGTGAACAAGAACCGGGAAGAAAAGGAGCAATGCGGGAACGAGCCTTGCTCCGATCGAAACCATGGAATCACGCATCGACGTGAACGACATCGAGAATCTCCGCTACTGGTCCGACAAGCTGAGAGCCTCCGAAGAAGAGCTGCGCCGCGCGGTCGATCAGGTCGGGCCGCAAGTCGAGGACGTGCGCGAGCATCTATTCGGCGGCTTCACCACCGCCGGTCCCACGTCCTGAAAAAACCCCGTGGAACGGCAGGCCATTAGTGTACCGGCGCCGCCTTCCACGCTATATTTGTGGCTGGCAACTTTGAAAGGAGGTGATCCTGTGAGAGACCAACAAGGCAGCACTGGCCCGCTTAACTCCGGATCAACCCGCAGTTTCAGGAGTCCGGCGCGCAGCTAAGGCCGACTGCCTAGGCAACAAGCAGCAAAACGCCCCGGCCGCGCGAGCGGCCGGGGCGTTTCATTTCTAGTGCGCGAGAACCCAAATTATGCGCCTGCGCCGCAGCGTCCTTTTCTTTCCCGCCCTCGCCATCGAGCGCTGGGACGAGGCGCTCGCCTCAGGCGCCGACATGGTGGTGTTCGACCTCGAAGACGGCACTTTGCCCGGGCGCCGCGCCGAGGCACGCGCCGCGCTGCTGCCGTGCTACGCGCGCACTCGCGACGGCGCGGGCCTGCTGCGCCCGCCAATGCGTCTCCTTCGCGTCAACCATCCGCACACCGAGGACGGCGTGCGCGACCTGCTCGCGGTGCTGGAGTGCAGCGCACCGCCCGACGGCCTCATCTTGCCGAAGATCGAGCACGACGAGGAGGTGCGCGCCGTGGCGAACCTGCTCGCCCCGCGCCACCCGGCGCGCGAGCTGGTCGTGCTGGTCGAGAGCCCGCGTGGGGTTCGCAACGCGGCGAGGATCGCCGCCGCGACGCTCGGCCGGCCCGGGCCCCAGGTCACGTGCCTGTTCCTCGGCACGGCCGACTTCAGCGCCTCGATCGGCTCGGACCTCGGCTGGGAAGCGCTTGCGTACACGCGTGGGCAGGTCGTGCTTGCCGCGCGCGAGGCGGGCATCGACGCGATGGACGGGGTGTGGTTCGACCCTGCTGACACCGCGGGCCTCGTGGACGAGGCGCGCCGCGTGGCGGCGATGGGTTTCACCGGCAAGGCGTCCTACGACGCGGCGCAACTGCCGCTCATCCATGCCGCGTTCGCGCCGACGGACGCGGAAGCCGAATGGGCCGCTCGCGTGCTCGCGGCAGCGGCGACCGATCCCCTCGGCACCGCGCGCGTCGACGGCAGGATGGTGAACGAGTCGATCGCGCGCCGTGCGCGCAGCGTGCTCGCCCGGCGTCAGGCTGCGATGGAGTCCGCGCGCAGGCGGTAAGGCGTGAGCGGCGTGCCGCGCACCGTGGTGCGGATGAAGCGCCGCGCCTGGTTTAGCGGATAGTCGATGCGGCCCGAGTGCATCAGCGTGCCGCGGTTGTCCCACATCAGCGTATCGCCGACCGACCAGACGTGCTCCCAGCGGTAGGCCATCGACTCCATTTCGTCGGCCAGCCGCTCGATGATCGCCTCGCTCTCGTCCTCGGGGATCCCCAGGATGCGCTGCGTGGTGTACGGGTTGACGTAGATGCCGGGCTCGCCGGTGGCGGCGTGGCGCACGATCACCGGGTGCACCGCGGCAGTCTCGGACTTCGCCGCACCCCTCAGCGCCTCGGCCGCCTTGGCGGCGAGCGCGTTGCGTTTTGCCTGCCCGTAGACGAACTCGGCCGACAGGCCGTCGAGCCGCCGCTTCAGGTCCTCGGGCAGCGCGAGGTAAGCGAGCGTGGTGTTGGAGAAGCAAGTGTTGCCGCCACGGTCCGGGATCTCGATCGCGTGCAGCAAGGTGGCCTTGGCCGGCGCGCGCTCGAACGACAGGTCCGAGTGCCAGCCGTCGCGCGTGTTGGGCGCTGCACCGCGCGAGGCGCCCACCTCGTCGAAAGTGCCGTCCGCCTTCCGGTTGGTCATCTGCACCACTTCGGGCACCTCGGGGTGCTGGTAGGCGACCTGCACGTGCACCTGTAGCTCGCCGAAGTGCGCCGAGAAGGCGGCCAGCTCGCGCGCCGTCATCGGCTGGCGGCGAAAGACGAGCACCTTGTGGCGGTCGAAGGCGGCCGCAATGTTGGCGACGTCCTCGGAGGCGAGCGGCTTCGTGACGTCGATGCCGTGCACCTCCGCACCGCACACCTCGCTCAGGGGTTCGACGTGAAGGGCCATCGTGTTCTCCAGTGTCGCCCGGCGCGGCCGTGCCCGACAAGAAAAGCCTCAGCCACGCTAAGGCCCTGAATGTTTGGTAGGTCGTGGCGGATTCGAACCGCCGACCAACGGATTAAAAGTCCGCTGCTCTACCAGCTGAGCTAACGACCCGGAGTGAACGCTTGTCTGCGCTGCGGTCTGCTAAGGCGCGGAAAGGGCTGAATTTTATCAGCCCCGCGGGGCGTTTCGCCAGCCTGCTAGCGCTTGAACGCGGCAATGCGCTGCTTCGCGCTCGCCGCCGCGCTGCTCGTCGGATACTTGGCGATCAGCTCCTGCAGGGTCTGCTGGGCGCTCTTGCGGTCGCCCATGGTCTCCTGCGAGCTCGCGATGCTGAGCAGTGCGTCGGGCGCCTTGTCGCTGTCGGGCCAGGCGGCGAGCACCTTGCGTTGCGCGGCAATGGCGCTCTTGTAATCGCGCTGCCCGGAGTGCGCCATGCCGATCCAGTACTGCGCGTTGGGCGCAAGCGAGCTGCTCGGGTAAGTGACCAAAAACCCCTGCATGGCCGAGACCGCCAGCGAATAGTTGCCCAGCTTGAACTGGTCGAGCGCAGCCTGGTAGGCGCGCATCTCGCCGGGCGACTGCTGCGGCTCGGCCGGCGACGCGGCGGCAGCGGCAGGGGGCTGGGCTGCGGCAGCGGCCGCCGCGGCTGCGGCCTGCTCCTGCGCCTGCTCCAGCCTGCGCAGGCGCGTGTCGATGTCCAGGTAGAGATCCTTCTGCCGCTTGTCGCTCATCTCGACCTGGTGCGTCGCCACCTCGATCTGTCCGCGCATGCGGGCGATCTCGCCGCGCAGCGACTCTATCTGGCTGGCCAGGTCGAGCACGGCGCTGCGATCGGTAGATTCACCCATCGCCGATTCCATCTTGGCCAGGCGCTCCTCGATCAGCCGCTGGTTCTCGCTCACCTGCTGGCGCAGCGCCTCGATGCGCCGGCGCGCCTCGTTGTCGTCGAACAGGCCCTGCGCGAGCGCCGGCGGGGCAGCAACGCAGGCGGCCAGCACGAGCAATGCCGCGGCGGCGCGACGCATCAGAATTCGCCGCTATACAGCATGTCGCTGCGCCGGTTCTTGGACCACGCCTCCTCGTTGTGGCCCTCGGCCTGCGGCTTTTCCTCGCCCAGGCTGACCGACTCGATCTGGTTGTCGCGCGCGCCCAGCAGCACGAGCATGCGCTTTACGCCGTCGGCGCGGCGCTGGCCAAGGCCCACGTTGTACTCGCGGCTGCCGCGCTCGTCGGTGTTGCCCTGGATCAGCATGCGCGCGGCCGGATTGTCGCGCAGGTACTTGGCGTGCGACTCGACCATCGAGCGGTACTCGTCCTTGATGTCGAACTTGTCGAGGTCGTAGTAGATCGAGCGCTGCGCGAGCGGGCCCTGCTTGACGCGCGGGTCGGCCTCGGGGGACCCCGCCTTGCCGGTCACGTCCACCGGCTTGACCGGCGAGGTGGTCACGGCCCCCGGCTTTCCGCTGCCGCCCGGGCCGGTGACCGGCGCGGGCGTCTGCTCATCGGAGGTGGTCGACGCGCAGGCGGCCATGAGAGCGGCCGCCACGACGGCGGTGAAGAGGGAGGTAAGGTTTGCGCGCATTGCGTCTCCTTTCGGCATGGCGTCTGGTTTCATTCGAGGAACGGCCCCCATGCCGGCTCCCGCACGTCGCCGCCAGTGGCAGCAGACAGCCTTTGCTTGAAGCGTCCGTCGGCGGACACTGCGGAGAGCACGCCCCGCCCGCCCAGCACGGTGGCGAGCAGGATCATGCGGCCGTTGGGCGCGAAGCTCGGCGACTCGTCGCGCTCGCTGTCGGTGATGACCTGCGTTTGCTGGTTCGTAAAATCGAGCAGGGCCACCTGGAATCTTCCGCTGTTGCGCGTGATGTACGCGAGCTTGGTGCCGTCGGGTGAAATTCGCGGAGACACATTATAGCTCCCCTCGAATGTGACGCGCTGCGCCTCGCCCCCCGAGGCGGGCATGCGATAGATCTGGGGGCTGCCTCCGCGGTCGGAGGTGAAGAACAGCCAGCGGCCGTCGGGCGAGTAGCGCGGCTCGGTGTCGATCGCCGGCGAGCTGGTCAGCCGCCGCACCCCGGTGCCGTCGGGATTCATCAGGAAGATCTGCGAGCCGCCTTCGCGCGACAGGGTCACCGCCAGCGTGCGCCCGTCGGGCGACCAGGCGGGCGCCGAATTCGAGCCCCGGAAGTTGGCCGCCACGTGCCGCTTGCCGTCGACCAGCGAGTGCACGTACACCACCGGCCGCTTGCTTTCGAAAGACACGTAGGCGATGCGGCGCCCGTCGGGCGACCAGGCCGGCGAGATGATCGGCTCGAAGGACGCCAGGGCGGTCTCCGCCCCCGCGCCGTCGGCATCCGCGATCTGCAGCTCGTAGCGGTTGCCGCGCTTCACCACGTACGCGATGCGCGTGGAGAACACGCCGCGGTCGCCGGTCAGCTTTTCGTATACGTAGTCCGCAATGCGGTGGGCGGTGGCGCGTACCTGGTCCTTGGATAGCGTGTAGGCGATCCCCCCCAGCGGGGTCTGCTTCACCACGTCGAAGAGGCGAAAGCGCACCTCGAAGCGGCCGTCGGCGCGCGTGGCCACCGAGCCGACCACCAGCGCGTCGGCCAGGCGCGAGCGCCATTCCGGGTAATTAATGGTCGATGCCTCGGTCGGCGCCGGCACGATCGGCGGCAGCTCCAGCCCGCGGAACAGGCCGCTGCGCTCCAGGTCCGCGCGCACGATGGAGGTGATGGAGGGCGAAAGCGCCGTTTCCCCGGCGAAGGGCACGATGGCGATCGGCGTGCGCTGCTCGCCGCCGCCGGTGATCTCGATCGAGAGCTGCGCATTCGCCAACGGCGCGGCCAGCAGGCACGCCAGCCCCAGCAACCAAACCCAGCGGAATCGCAAGCGGTTGATCCTCCTCAGGTTATTCGAATCGAATTATAGGGTTTAGTCACTCGGCCGAAAGGTAAGTTCTAACGTCCGGCTGAAATCGTTGCGATTCGTCGGCAGGGGCAAGGGCGAGGACTTGAGGATGGCCCGCTCCACCGCGGTGTCATACGCGACATTGCCACTGGATTTCTTAAGCCTGACTGAAATTACATCCCCGGTCGGCAGTTGGATCACCTCGAAGACGGCTTCGGGGTTGCCCTGCAGGTCGGGCGGCAGGATCCAGTTCGAGCGCACCCTCTGCCGGATGCGGTTCACGTACTCGGCGAGCGCCTTCTGGCGCGCGGTCGCCGCCAGCTCGCGCGCCAGCTTCTCGGCCTCCGCCTTGCGCAGCGCCTCTTCGGCGCGGCGCTTCGCCTCCTCGGCGCGGCGCTGCGCTTCCTCGAACTGGCGCTGCTCTTGGGCGAGCTGCTCCTGGGCGAGCTTCTTCTGGAAC
>DATACE010000153.1:0-3630 GCA_036259215.1 Burkholderiales bacterium
AGCAGCAGGACCTCCGGTCGGCGCGCCAGGCAGCGCGCGAGCGCCGCGCGCTGCGCCATGCCGCCGGAAAGTTCGGCGGGGCGGCGCTCGCGGGCGGCGAGCAGCCCGACCTCCGTAATGGCATCGTGCACGCGCCGCGCCCTTTCGCCGGCGGGGAGCCGGGGCTGGTGCTTGAAGTCGAGCCCGAAAGCGACGTTCTCCTTGAGCGTCAGCCAAGGCAGCAGGCAGGGATCCTGGAAGACGAAGCCCAGGCGCGGATGCGGACGTTGCAGCCGCTCGCCGAGCACGTGGACCGCACCCTCGTCGGGCGTCTGCAGTCCGGCGAGCACGCGCAGCAGCGAGGACTTCCCGACGCCGCTCGGCCCGAGCACCGCGACCACTTCGCCCGCCGCGAGTTGCAGCGAGAAATCGCGCAGCACGGGTGTCCCGGGCTTGCCCGGCTGGCGGTACCCCAGGCTGATGCCGCTTGCCTGCAGCGCATTCTGCGGCTTCATGCGGCCGCCGCCTGGGTGCGCTCGAGGTCCTGGATTTCCTTGCGCAGGTGCTTGAGCGCCGGTGTCACGATGGCGACAAACAGCGCCTCGCGCAGCCGCCGCTGCGCCGGATGGCGCATGAGATAGCCCTTGGCGCCCGCGTGCAGCGCCGCCGATTGCGTCGCCTTGAGCGCTAGCTCCGAGACACGGGCGCGCAGCTTCAAAGCCTCAAGAATGGGGCCGCGGCCCCCCTGCGTCGCCTTGGAGAGGACCTGGGCCTGCGCCTGCAGCGCTGACAGCTCTTCGGCGAGGTCGGGGCCCTGATGGTCGAGGTACACGTTGACGTGGGCGCGCCCGGCGCTGGCCGCGCGGATGTCGCGCAGGCTGCCTTCGACGATGCCGAAGCCGATGCCTGTCTGCCCCAGCAGGAAGCCCGGCTTGATACGCCGGATAAATGCCGCGAACTCGTTCGGATGCGCCAGCACGTGATCAGGCTCCACCCGGTAATCCGCAAAGCGCAGGCTGCGCGTGCGCGTGCCTTCCAGCCCGGAGAACTTGGGGCAGGGCAGAAGCGCGATCCCCTCGGCGCCGCAGGGCGTAGCGAGCATCGCGTAACCGTCGTTCTCGACCGCCGCGGCCACCATGGCGATGTGGCCGGGGCCGACATTCGAGACCCACGGCAGCGTGCCGTTCACCACGTAGCTGTCGCCGTCGCGGCGCGCCAGTAGATTGATGTTCTCGATGCCTGCGAGGTGCTTCACCGGGTTCGACATTCCGGTGCCGGCGAGGAGTTCGGCCCGCGCGATGGGCGCGAGATAGCGCTCGCGCACCGCCTCGTTGGGCGCCTGGCGCAGGTACCACGCACAGGTGGACTGACACCAGACGAGAAAGGCGGTGGCGCCGCAAAGGCGGCCGACTTCGGTCGTCACTTCAATCTGCCGCGCGAGATCCTCGTAGCCCACGAACCCGCCCAGCGGACCCAGCCCGCGCAGGAAGGCCTCCGGATAGAAGCCTTCCTCGTCAATGGCGGTGACCAGCGGCGCAAGTTGCGAGCGGATATGAGCCGAAATGGCGTCGCTCGTCATGGCGCTCAGGCGTACGGCAGCAGTTCGGGGTTGATCGGCGCGCCCGCCAGATTGTTCGCGTAGTTGCACAGCGTAGCGAGGCTTACGCCCAGGACCACCTCCAGCGCGTTCGCCTGCGTGTAGCCGGCGGCGAAGAACGCTCGCAGCTCGGCGTCCGACACCTGGCCCTTGTTTTCCATGACCGCCAGCGTGAAACGCGCAAGCGCATTCAGCTTCGGATCGTCCAGTGCCCTGGTATCGCGCAACGCCTGGATGAGCGGCTCAGGCATCTCGAGCTTTTTACGCGCAATCGCGGTATGTCCGGCGACGCAGAATCCGCAGCCGTTGCGGGCCGCGGCGGTAATCTGGATGACCTCGCGTTCCTGGGCGCTCAGGCCGGTGCGGGCGTTGATCGCGCCCACCACCTGGTACGTCTCGAGCGCCGTCGGGGCATTGGCGAGAACGCCGATGAGATTGGGCAGGTAACCGTTGGCGCGCCGCACAGTCTGGACACGCTCGCGCGCCTCGGCGGGCGCCGTCTCTACATCATGGATGGCAAGTCGGGTCATGGTGGCGCCGATGGTAAAAAGTCAGCGCCGCTGCACAAAGGAATATCATCTTCTTTTAATATGCCATTTGGGCATAAGGCAGCATTCGGCCAAAGGCTTATATGAAGCTTCAGCAGCTCCGCTATCTCACCGAGGTCGCGCGCCGCGATCTGAACGTCTCGGAGGCCGCAGAAGCGCTTCACACGTCGCAGCCGGGCGTGTCGAAACAGATTCGCGCGCTCGAGGAGGAGCTCGGCGTCACGGTTTTCGTCCGCCATGGCAAGCGCCTCGTTTCCGTCACCGAGCCGGGCAAGGCGGTAATCGCCATCGCCGAGCGCATCCTCGCCGAAACCGCGAACCTGCGCCGCGCCGGTGAGGAATTCGCCAACGAACATCTCGGAACGCTCACCATCGCGGCCACCCATACGCAGGCGCGTTATGCGCTGCCCAAGGCGGTGGCGCAGTTCAAGAAAAAGTACCCCGCGGTCGCGCTGCACATCCACCAGGGAAACCCGACGCAGATCTGCGAGCAGGTCCTCGCGGGCGAGGCGGACCTGTGCGTCGCTACCGAAGCAATCGCGCTCTACCCGGAGCTAGTCTCGCTTCCGGTTTATCAGTGGAACCGCTGCGTCATCGTGCCGCCGCGGCATCCGCTGCTCAAGATGAGCCGGCTCACGCTCGAAGCCCTGGCGCAGTATCCCATCGTGACCTATGACTTCGCCTTCGCCAACCGCTCGCTCGTGCAAAAGGCGTTCGAGAATCGGGGGCTCAAGCCGAACGTCGTGCTGACTGCGCTCGACTCGGATGTCATCAAGACCTACGTGGAGCTCGGCCTGGGCGTAGGCGTGCTCGCCCAGATGGCATTCGATGCAAAGCGCGATGGTCACCTGCGCGCGATCGATGCCAGTCATCTCTTCGAATCGAGCACCACTCGCCTAGGCATCAAGCGGGGCACGTACCTGCGCCGCTACGCGTACGAGTTCATCGAGATGTTCGCACCCCAGCTTCCGCGCTCCACCGTCGAGCGAGTGGTCACCGGCCAGGAAGGCTCGAGCTACGAGCTTTAGGGCATGCCCGAGGCTTATTCGGTGTCCCAGGACCGGCGGGCGATACGTTGTGCCCGCATTACTCGGTTCCTTCCTCATCGGACATGGAAGCGATGACTTGCCGTGCTTCGCTCAGGTACCGCATCGCGCGGTCCAGCACCTGCTCGGTTGGCCGGTGCAGTGCGGCCCCTTCCCGCAAGACTTGCTCGAGGGAATCGAGGCTTCTTTGTGCGCTCATCAGATAATTGGCAGCAGTCATGATCGCCATGGAAAAACACACAGAAAGTGCGTTAGCCGAGGGAAGTCTTGTTGTCCGAACGCTCGTCTTCGCCGCGGTTGCGCGGCTCGTTCACGATCGGCCCATCTTTAGTTGTTCACGCGGCGGCGTATCGGCCGCCTCTCCGGTCGGCCGGCGTCGTGCGCCGCTCCTGCGCTACCGGCATGGAGCGTTGCCTGCGGTCCACCATGCTGTGCCTGCGCTCCTCGCCGTTGAAGGTGC
>DATACE010000154.1:0-1965 GCA_036259215.1 Burkholderiales bacterium
GAACGAGCTGTGCTGGTCCACCATCTTGTTGATGGTCTTGGCGGTGCGCAGGAACTCGCCTTCCAGCGGCCGGCCGTCGAGCTCCAGCGCCATGGACTTGGAGAGATCGCCCTGCGCCACCGCGCCGATCACGCGCGCCACTTCGTTGTTCGGATGGACCAGATCGTCGATCAGCGAGTTGATGTGCTCGACCGCGTCGGCCCAGAAGCCGTGCGCGTTGGGCAGCCCGGCGCGCTTCTTCAGCTTGCCTTCCTTGCCCACCACCTGCGACAGCCGCGACAGCTCGTCGGCCATCATCGCGCTCTGCTCCACCAGGTCGTTGAACACCTCGGCCACCTTGCCGAACGGGCCCGCGCCCTGATAGGGCAGCCGCGCTTTGGCGTCGCCGCGCTTCAGCTGGGTGAGCGCGGTGAGGATCATGGTCATTTCCTCGCCATGCGAGAGGGCTTGCGACTCCTGGCCCAGGACCGGCTGATTCATGCGGAATCCCTTGTATTTCTGGTGGAAGGACGGCGACGAGCATACCGGGCCGCTCTGCTAAGCAGAAGTCGCTTTATGCCGACTTGCTGTAGCTCTTCGCACTACAAAAACGTTTAACAGTGCCGCGCGCGACATTGCAGTATGCTGCGCGCAGCACGTCACCGGCCGCCAAGTGGAAAAAGACCTGCAGCTGCGCAAAGTCGCCCATGACTTGAAGAACTGCCTGGCCCCGCTGCGCAACGCGCTGCGGCTGCTGGAGCGGGCCGAAGCCGATGCGAGCACCGGCGCCTACGCGCGCGGCCTGATCGAGAAGCAGCTGCTCGCCATGGAGCGGCTGTGCGATTCGCTGCTGGTCGAAGCGCCGAGGGGCGCCGAGGCGGCCACGGGCGGCGCGGCGCATGCTTCGCCTCTCGACGGCGCCGGCGGCCGGCGCAGCATCCTGCTGGTCGACGACAACCGCGCGTGGGTCGACAGCCTGGCCCTGATTCTCAGGGACCAGGGGCATACGGTGTACACCGCGTACGGCGGGCGCCGGGCGATCGAGATCGCCGAGGACCTCAAGCCCGAGGTCGTGATCCTCGACATCGAGATGCCCGAGGTGAGCGGCTACGAGGCCGCGCGCCAGCTGCGCCGCAAGCTGAGCAAGCACCGGCCCACGCTCATCGCGCTCACGGTGTGGAACGACGACATGGACAAGGCGCTCGCGCGCGAAGCCGGCTTCGACCACCACCTGTCCAAGCCGATGGCCTTCGACGACCTAGTCCGGTTTCTTGCCGCGGCGTGACACGTTCTTGTCGACGATGGCCCAGAGTATGAGCACGAAGCCCAGCACGCGCAGGCTGTAGACGTAAGGCGTGCGCTCGTCGCCCGCCTCGAGGGCGGCGGCGAGCACCTGGTTGGTGGCGAGCAGCACGAAGGCCGCCGAGAAGGCGAGAAAGAGGCGATCCCCGGTCCTGCGCCAGAAGCGCAGGAACAGCACCGCGGCCACCGCATAGCCCAGCGTGACTGCGCCGGCGAGGAAATCGATCATTCGGTCTCCCAGATGAACGCGTAGAGCAGGAACAGCACGCCGGCGAGCGCCGCAAGCAGCCGGTAGACCCGCAGGTCGACCTGGGTGGGGAAAACCACGAAATCGAAGAACAGCAGCACGTTGTTGATCGACAGGCCGACGAAGCACAGCGCGCTCCACAGCAGAAGCCGGGCGCCGTTGCGCGCATAGCCGCGGAACAGCAGCACCATGCAGGCGACGCTGGTCAGCGCGGCGAGGAGGTAGAGCACGAACTTGAAGAGTTCCATGTTAGCTCCGTCTCAGCTTGAAAGCGTCGGCGAAAGTCTGGATGCGCGAGTCGCGCAAGGCATAGATCATGCGTATCAGCGTTACCGGCCGCTCCTTGTAGGCAAGCGCCAGCATGTCGCCGTACATCCGCAGCTCCTCGGAAGCCGGCCGGTAGCGCACGCGCTTGTCCTCCTCCACCGACACCAGCC
>DATACE010000155.1:0-4958 GCA_036259215.1 Burkholderiales bacterium
CAGTTTCGTGTTCCGCGACACGCCGTTCAACAACAACTACGACCGCGTGTTCAACTTTGCTTCCGGCACGGACCAGCTGGTGTTGGATCGCGACGCGTACACGAACATCGGTGCGCTGGGCGACTTCGCGGCGGGCGATGGGCGGTTCTACGCAGCGGCTGGCGCGGTGCGCGGGCATGATGCGGACGACCGCATCATCTACAACACGAGCAACGGCAACCTGTACTACGACGCCGACGGCAGCGGAGCCGGCCGGGAGATGTTCATCGGCGTGCTGCACGGCGCGCCGGCGCTGGATGCCACCGACGTCGCCATAATCTGACCGGACTAGGCGCCCGCCGCTCGCCTCGCCGGGCGGCGGGCGTCCAATAAGCGCTGCATGGGAGAGCTCACCGCGCGCCTGCGGCCCTTCTTCGTCTATGCCGGGCTGTTCAGCCTGGCGATCAACCTGCTGCTGCTCGCGCCGCCGCTGTACATGCTGCAGGTGTTCGACCGCGTGATCAGCAGCCGCAGCCAGGAAACGCTGATGGCGCTGACCGTAGCGACCATCGCGGCGCTCGGGCTCATGGCGTTCCTGGACGCGGTGCGCGCGCGGCTGCTCGCCGCGGCCGGCATGGCGCTCGATCGCCGCCTGGGGCCGCGCGTGCTGGACGGACTGCTCAGCCGCCTGAGCGGCGCGGACTTCGCGAACGGCCTGCGCGACGTCGCGACGCTGCGCGGCTTTCTCACCGGCAACGGCGTGCTCGCGCTGTTCGACGCGCCGTGGCTGCCGTTTTTCCTGCTCATCATTTTCCTGTTCCATCCGCTGCTGGGCGCCATTGCACTCGCCGGCGCGTTCGCCATGTGGCTGCTCGCGTTCGTCAATGAGCGGCTTTCGCGCGGGCCGCTGGAGCGCATGCAGGGCGAGGGCCGGCGCGCGGGCCGCTTCATCGACATGAGCTCGCGCAACGCCGAGGTGATCGGCGCGCTCGGCATGCTGCCCGCGGTCACGCAGCGCTGGGCGCGGCTAAACGACGCGGCGCTGCGCGAGCAGCGCCGCGCCAGCACGGTCGGCGGGCGCTTCTCCGGATTGACCAAGTTCTCGCGCCAGTTCATCCAGATGGCGATGCTGGGGGCGGGCGCCTGGCTGGTGCTGCAGGAGCACGTGAGCGCAGGCGTGATGATCGCCGCCACCATCCTGCTCGGGCGCGCGCTCGCGCCGGTGGAAATGCTGGTCGCGGGCTGGAAGAGCCTGGTGGAAGCGCGCGCCGCCTGGCGCCGGCTCGCCGAGCTGCTCGAGGCCAACCCGCCGCGCGAGCCGGGCACCGAGCTGCCGGCGCCGCAGGGGCGCGTGGACGTCGAGCAGGTGTTCGCCAAGGTGATCAAGCGGGTGTCTTTCAACCTCGCCGCCGGCGAGTCGCTGGGCATCATCGGGCCCAGCGCGTCCGGCAAATCGACGCTCGCCCGGCTGATCGTCGGCGTGTGGAAGCCGGCGTCGGGGGTGGTGCGCCTGGACGGCGCCGACGTGGCGGCCTGGCCGCGCGAGCAGCTCGGCCCGCATATCGGCTACCTGCCGCAGGATGTGGAGCTTTTCGCCGGCACGGTGGCCGAGAACATCGCCCGGCTGGGCGAGCCGGACGCGCCCGAAGTGATCCGCGCCGCGCAGCGCGCGCACGTGCATGAGATGGTGCTGCGCCTGCCCAAGGGCTACGACACCGAAGTGGACGAAGCCCTGTCCCCGGGGCAGCGGCAGCGCATCGCCCTCGCGCGCGCGCTCTACCGCGCGCCGCGGCTGGTGGTGCTGGACGAGCCCAACGCCAACCTCGACCACGACGGCGACCAGGCGCTGCTGCGCACGCTGGCCGGCCTGAAGGCGGAGGGCGTTACCGTGGTGGTGATCGCGCACCGGCCTTCGCTCCTGGGCGGCGTGGACAAGCTGCTGGTGCTGCGCGAGGGCATGATGGACACGTTCGGCCCGCGCGCGGACATCATGGCACGGATGACCCGGGTGGCGGCATGAGCGATACCGACGACCTGAAGACGCTGGTGCGCTCGGGCCTGCTCGCGATCGGCCTGGGGATCGCGGCGTTCGGCGCCTGGGCGGCGTTCGCGCCGCTCTCGGGCGCCATCATTGCGCCCGGCTACGTCAAGGTGGACCTGAACCGCAAGGTGGTGCAGCACCAAGAAGGCGGCACGGTGAGCGCCATCCACGTGCGCGACGGCGACCTCGTGAAGCAGGGAGAGGAGCTCATCGTGCTGGAGGACGTGCGCATCGACGCGCAGCTCGACCTCCTGCGCACCCAGCTCGATGCGGAGCGCGCCAAGGCGGCGCGGCTGGAGGCGGAACGCGCGTACGCGACCCGTCCTGCTTTCCCAAAAGAATTGGTTAAGAGAAAGAGCGACCCCAAAGTGGAAGAACAGCTCGCGCGCGAGACGAGCCTGTTCCGCGCCCGGCGTGACGCGCTCGACACGCAGATCGCAGTGCTGCGCCAGCAGATCGAGGAAACCAAGGGCGAGATCGAGGCGCTGAGCGAGCAGCTCGCCGCCGAGGAGCGCGCGCTCAAGCTGCAGAAGGAGGAGCTCGCCGCCAACCAGCGGCTGCTCGACCAGGGCTACGTGCAGAAGACGCGCGTGCTCACGCTCAGCCGCGCGGTGGCCGAATACGAGGCGCGCCACGGCGAGCACCGCGCCCAGCTTTCCCAGGCGCGCCAGCGCTCGCAGGAGCTGGAGCTGCGCATCCTGTCGATGCGCAACGGCTACGCGCAGTCCGCGGCCGACGAGCTGAAGGAGAGCACCTCGCGCATCTTCGACCTCGAGGAGCGCATCCGCCCTTCGAGCGACGCGGCGCGGCGCCAGAAGATCAACGCGCCCATCGACGGCGAGGTGGTCGGCCTGCGCGTGTTCAGCGTCGGGGCGGTGGTCGGCCCGCGCGATGTGCTGATGGAGATCGTGCCGAAGGAAAAGCGCCTGATCGTCGAAGCGCGCATCCGGCCGGAGGACATCAACCATGTGCGCGCCGGCTCGGCCGCCGACGTGCGCCTCACCGCCTACAAGCAGCGCACCACGCCCTTGGTGCAGGGCAGGGTGACTTACGTCTCGGGCGACCGGCTGGTCGAGCCGCAGACCGGCGTGCCCTATTACACGATGCACGTGGACGTGCCGCCGGACGCGCTGGGCGACCTGCGCCTGCAGGCCGGCATGCCGGCCGAGGTATTCGTGCGCACCGACGAGCGCACCACCTTCGACTATCTGCTCGCCCCGGTGACGAGCTACTTCCGCCGCGCCATGCGCGAGCCGCTCTAGCTAGAGGGATGCCGTGAGGCTGCTTTTCGTCCACCAGAACTTCCCGGGGCAGTACCCGCATCTCGCCCGGCACTATGCGGCGCAGCCGGGACATGACGTGGTGGCAGTAGGCGAGAAGGCGAACCTGCTGCGCCGACGACCGCAGATCCCGGGCCTGAAGCTCATGGGCTATGCCTTCGAAGAGCAAGCGAAGCCGGGGTTCGAGGCGCCCGTGCTGAAAGCCATCCAGCGCGGCCGGGCGGTGGCGGCGGGCGCGCTGGAGCTGCGCCGGCGCGGCTTCCGGCCGGATGTCATCTTCGCGCACCTGGGCTGGGGCGAAGCGCTGTTCCTGAAGGACGTGTTTCCCGCGGCGCGCGTGCTGCTCTATTGCGAGTTCTTCTACCGTGCGCGTGGCGGCGACATGGGCTTCGATCCGGAGTTTCCGCCGAGCGAAGAGAAGGTGCTGCGGCTGCGCGTGATGAACGCGCCGCTGCTCATGTCGCTCGACGCCTCGGATTGGGGCGTGGCGCCCACCCTGTGGCAGCAGAGCCGTTTCCCGGCGGCCTACCGCTCGCGCATGACGGTAGTGCACGACGGCATCGACACCGATGCGGTTTGCCCCGGGGGCGAGCCCCAGGAAGAGATCATCACCTACGTGGCGCGCAACCTCGAGCCCTACCGCGGCTTCCATGTGTTCATGCGCGCCATCCCCGAGATCCAGAAGCGCCGGCCCAGGGCGCGCATCGTCATCGTGGGCGGCGACGAGGTGAGCTATTCGCCGCGGCTACCCAGCGGCGACACCTATCGCGCGCGCCTGCTGCGCGAGCTCGAAGGCAAGATCGATCTCTCGCGGGTGCATTTCACCGGCCGCATTCCCTATGCCGATTACGTGAGCCTGCTGCAGAAGTCCTCGGTCCACGTCTACCTGACCTACCCGTTCGTGCTGTCGTGGTCGCTGATCGAGGCGATGGCGGCCGGCTGCCTCATCGTCGGCTCGCGCACGCCGCCGGTCGAGGAGGTCCTGACCGACGGCAAAAACGGCCTGCTGGTGGACTTCTTCTCCGCCGAAGCCATCGCCGCACGGGTCGACGAGGCGTTGAAGAACCGCGAGTACTTCAAGCCCCTGCGGGAAAATGCGCGGCGCACGGCGGTGGAGCGCTTCGACCTGCGCCGCGTGTGCCTGCCGCGCCAGCTGCAGCTGGTGGAGGCGCTAAAGCGCCAGGGTGCCGACGCTCGTGCCGCCGCACACGTACAGCACCTGGCCGGTAACGAACCCCGCGTCGCGGTGCGCGAAGAACAGCACCGCCCGCGCGACGTCGTCCGGCTGCCCTAGCCGCTTCACCGGGATGGCCTGGGCGATGCGCTCCACCTGCGCGCTGCCCTCGGGAACAACACCGTGGAAATTCGCCGTCTTGACCGGCCCGGGCGCCACCACGTTGACCGTGATGCCCTGCGGCGCGAGCTCGAGCGCCCAGGTGCGCGCCATGCCCAGCATTCCCGCCTTGGTCGCCGAATAGGCCGTGCGCGTCGGCAGGCCGAGCACCGCGCGCGACGACACCAGCACCACGCGGCCGTAGCCCGCCGCCTTCATCGCCGGCAGGCTGGCCTGCAGCAGGATCACGGCCGCCGAAAGGTGCAGGTTGACCAGCGCGTTCAGGTCGTCGAGCCTGACCTCGGCAAGCAGCGCCGGGCGGATG
>DATACE010000156.1:0-2606 GCA_036259215.1 Burkholderiales bacterium
CGTGAGGCCTTGAGCTAACCAGTACTAATTGCCCGTGCGGCTTGACCCTATAACCGTGAGCATCGACGGTTATGACGCGCTTGGCGCGATCACAATCCCAGAATTTGGTTTTCTTGAAAACCCGATCTTCACTTCTTCAATCTTCTACCTGGCGGCCACAGCAGCTTGGAACCACGCCTTCCCATCCCGAACAGGACCGTGAAACGAGTTTGCGCCGATGATAGTGTGCCGTTTGCGCACGCGAAAGTAGGTTACCGCCAGACCATCTTCAAGCGAAAACCCCGGGCTCGAGAGAGTGCCGGGGTTTTTTGCTTTTCGGCCGCAGCTCCGTGGCCGTTGCGTTGTTGCCGCCAACGGGGCGCGGGGTGCGCCCGCCGGCACTGGAATGAGTTTTGCGTCGGACCCGGCGCCGTGCTCACCGTTTCCCCAGACGCGCGCCTGGACCCCGCCCGGCTGCGGCGCGTTTTCTGCCGAGCGCTGGAAGGGTTCCGCCGCGACGCGCCGGTCCTGCTCATGGGTCACCATGATGCGGACGGCCTGGGCGCGCTCGCGCTGCTGACCCGGGCCTTCCGGGCCGCCGGGCGGGAAGTGCTGACACGCATCGTCGGCCGGGGGGAAAACCCATGGTCGCCCGCCATCGCTGCGGAGCTTGCGCGGCTGCGCATCAGCGGCGTGATTGCCGCCGACCTTGGCGTGCGTCCCCGCACGCTCCGGGAAGGCACGCCCGCCATACTCATCGATCACCATGTGCCGATGGGCGCATCGGCGGAGGCGGTGGTGATCAGCGGCCACGGGCTGAGCCCGGTGCCCACTTCCAGCCTGCTAGCCTTCTGGTGCGCGGCGGAGCTGGCCGAGGTCGATGCCTGGCTGTGGATCGCGGCGCTGGGCATCCTGGGCGACATGGCAGACGAGGTCGGCTTCCCGGAGATGGCCCTCGCGCGCAGCCGCTACGGGATCGGCGTGCTGCGTGAAGCCACCACGCTTATCAACGCCGCCCGGCGCTCGTCTTCGGCCGATGCCCGCCCCGCGTTAGCGCTCCTCCTAAAAGCGCAAGGCCCGCGCGAGATCGTCGACGGTCGCTACCCGGAAACGCAGGTGTTGCTGGCGGCCCGCGAGGAGGTGAAGCGCGAGCTCGAGCGCACCCGGCGCACGCCGCCGATGGTGCGCAACGGCGTCGCGCTGCTGCTTTTCCATTCCTTCTGCCAAGTCCATCCACTGGTCGCCCAGGCCTGGCGCGCCCGCCTGGCAAACGCGGTGGTGCTCGCGGCGAACACCGGCTACCGTGCCGGGTGGGTGCATTTCGCGGCACGCACCGCGCGCGAGGTCAACCTGATCGAGTTCCTCGCGCGCCATGCGCCGCCGGGCGCCGACGAGCAGTACGGCAGCGGCCATGAGCGGGCCACGGGCGGGGCGCTGCGCATCCCCGACTGGAACGCGTTCGTCGCCGGGCTCGGCTTCGGGCGCGAAGCGCAGGTGCGGTTATGAGCGGCGCCCCGCTGCGCCTGGGCTTTGCGGTGAAGGTGATCGGCCGCCCGGGGATGAAGAGCAACGATTCTCGGCGCTGGAAAAACAAGCCGCACCTCAAGGTGTCGATCGAGTACCTCCACGCGATCTTCGATTACCTTGCGGAGCACCGCATCGACATGTATCGCATGTCCTCGGACATCGCGCCGTACGCCACCCACCCGGACATGCCCCAGTTTCACCGCATGGTGCAGCAAAGCGACGCGGAGCTGCGCGCTCTCGGCGCCAAGGCCCGGTCCCTCGGCGTGCGCCTATCGTTCCATCCGTCGCAGTACGTGCTGCTGAACAGCCCGGACCGCGCACTGACGAAGAAGAGCATTTGGGACTTCGCTTCGCAGGCCGAGATCCTCGACCGCATGGGGCTTGGCCCGGAGGCGGTGGTCGTCACCCATGTCGGCGGCGTTTACGGCGACCGCGAATCAAGCCGCGCGCGCTGGGTGAAGAACTGGAAGCTCCTGCCCGGGCAGGTGAAGCGGCGCCTCGTCCTGGAGAACGACGACGTGCGCTTCAGCGCGGCCGACGTGTTGTGGATCCACGAGCGCACCGGCGTGCGCCTGGTGTTCGATTACCAGCACTTCTGGTGCCTCAATCCCGAGCGGCTCGGCATGGTCGACACGCTGCGCCGCATGCTCGCCACCTGGCCGGCGGGCGAGCGGCCGAAGATCCACTTCTCCACCCCCCGCACGGAGCTGCGCGAGGTGCAGCGCGTCGATCGCCGCACGAAGAAAAAGGTGCTGGTGAAGCAGCCGCCGCTTTGGACCAACCACGCGGACTTCGCCAACCCGTTCGAGTTCGTCCGCTTCATGCGCGACGCGCGCGGGCTCGACTTCGACGTGATGCTGGAAAGCAAGGGGAAGGACTTGAGCCTGCTCAAGCTGCGGCCCGACCTGCTGCGCTTTGCCCCCGAGGTCGCCGCCCGCTTCGGCCTGCGCAGCGAAGACATCGGCGGGCTGGAAGCGGAAGAGGCCTCGCTGGAAACCACCGAGGACCCCGGACAAACGGCGGAGGTCGATTGAGGGCTACGGCCGTTTGAAGTTGCGCGCTGAGCGCGAGGCATACCAAGAAGCATAGGGCGTATTCTT
>DATACE010000157.1:0-9062 GCA_036259215.1 Burkholderiales bacterium
CTTCCACGACCCGAACGGCATCAAGATCGAGCTGAACTTCGACGCCGCCGAGGCCGAGGGCATCGCGCCAGAGCTGATGATCTCCGATCTCATCGGCAGCAGCCGCTAATCGGAGTCAGAGCCCGATTTCTTCCATGGACGGCCGGCACAAGGTCCATGCAGGCGAGAGGGCAGTGGGTGCGATATTGCTTTGCATCGGGCTCGCGGCGTTCGGCGTGCTGGCCGTGGCGGCGCTCAGGGCGGCCTCTTTCGATCGAGCCTTGGACGCCGGGGATATCGTGGTGCTGGGCGTCTTCGCGGCCTTCGGAGCGTTCTGCCTGTATGCCGGTTGGCCCCTCTTCCGCCGCAGGCCTGCCCCCGGCGAAATCGAGTCCACGGCCTCCGAGCCTGCCGACGGAGTTCCGCACAGACGCGTCACGCTGTCGCAGGGATTCGCGGCCGCGGGGGTGGTTCTGATGATGCTTTCGGTGCTGGTCCCTGCGCATTGGTTCCCGGTGATCCTGTTGTTCCTGGGACTTGCACTGCTCGCGGTGTCGCATGCCATTACGCCCTGCGTGGAAAGGCTGGAGCAGCTGCGCAAGGCACGGGCGACGATGCGCCAGCTCTAAATCCAGGAAGGAAGGCGCAATGGAACTCCCGCGCGACTACAACGCCGCGGTCGACCTGATCGGCCGCAACCTCGCCGCCGGCCGCGCGGCCAAGGTGGCGTACATCGACGACGGCGGAAGCTGCACCTACGGCGAGCTTGCGGAGCGCGTCGATCGCGCCGCCAACGCCCTGCGCGCGCTGGGCATCGAGCGCGAGCAGCGCATCGGCATCGCCATGCTCGACTCGGCCGACTGGGTGGCGCTGTTCCTCGGGGCGATCAAGGCCGGCATCGTGCCGGTGGCCATGAACACGCTGCTCACGCCACCCGATTACGAGTACCAGCTGCGCGACAGCCGCGCGCGAGCGCTGTTCGTCTCCGAGCCGCTGCTCAAGAGCTTCGAGGGCCTCAACTGCCCGGAGGTGCAGCATCGCATTTCATCCCTGCAACTGAAGGAGCTTCTGCGTAAGGCGAAGCCCGAAGCGCAACCCGCCGCCACCACGCGCGACGACATGTGCTTCTGGCTGTACTCGTCGGGCTCCACCGGCGCGCCGAAAGGCACGGTGCACCTGCACTCGCACCTCATCGCCACCGCGGAGCTCTATGCCAAGCCGATCCTCGGCATCCGCGAGTCCGACGTGGTGTTTTCGGCGGCGAAGCTGTTCTTTGCCTATGGCCTGGGCAACGCGCTCACCTTCCCGATGGCCGTCGGCGCCACCACGGTGCTGATGGCCGAGCGGCCCACTCCCGACGCCGTGTTCAAGCGGCTGGTGGAGAAGCGGCCGACCATCTTCTACGGCGTGCCCACCCTCTATGCCGCTCTTCTCGCCAGCCCAGCTTTTCCGGAAAAATCTAAGCTGAGTCTTCGTGTGTGCACGTCCGCGGGCGAGGCGCTGCCCAGGAACCTCGGCGAGCGCTGGACCGAGCGCACCAGCGTGGAGATCCTGGACGGCATCGGCTCCACCGAGATGCTGCACATCTTCATCTCCAACCGCCCCGGCGAGGTCCGCTACGGCACTACAGGAAAACCCGTGCCCGGCTACCAGGTGCGCCTCGTGGATGACTCGGGGGAGGTCATCACCAAGCCGGGCGAAATGGGCGAGCTGCAGATCAGCGGCCCGACCTCGGCGCTCATGTACTGGAACCAGCGCGAGCGCACCAAGAGCACTTTCCAGGGTCCATGGACGCGCAGCGGCGACAAGTACACCTTCGACGGGGAGGGCTACTACACCTACGGCGGGCGCTCCGACGACATGCTGAAGGTGAGCGGCATCTACGTCTCGCCGGTGGAAGTGGAAGCCGCGCTCATCACGCACGACGCCGTGCTCGAGGCCGCGGTGGTGGGCAAGGCAGACGAGGAGAAGCTGGTCAAGCCGAAGGCGTACGTGGTCCTCAAGCAGGGACATTCCCCCTCGGAGAGTCTGAAGGCGATGCTCCAGCAGCACGTGAAGGACAAGCTCGCCCCTTACAAGTACCCCCGCTGGATCGAGTTCACCAGCGAGCTGCCGAAGACCGCCACGGGAAAAATCCAGAGATTCAAGCTGCGCTGAGGGGCGCCGGGTACGGGCCTTGCGGCGGTAAAATCCCACCATGGCTACCAGACCCGAGCAAACCACGAACGACATCAAGGTCGATCCGAAGGCCCTGTACCTCGAGGAGGTCTTCACCGACCGGCGCGTGGGCACCATCCGGCGCCTGACGCCGGTGAACGGCGAGGGCGCGCGCGACCCGGCGCGCCCGGTGCTCTACGTGGGCGAGACCCAGGTGCTCACCCCGGCGGGCGCGCTGCCGATCGGCTTCGAGATCGGCGCCGGCTCGCTGGAAGAGGCGGCGCAGAAATTCGGCGACCTGGCGCGCGAGGCGATCGAGCGCACGGTGAAGGAGCTGCAGGACCTGCGCCGGCAAGCCGCCTCGTCCATCGTCGTGCCCCAGGGCCCGCTGCCCCCGATGGGCGGCCCCGGCGGCGGCAAGATCCAGATGCCTTGATTTCCCAGGTCCAGGCGTGGCTGGAGGGCGCGCAGCGCGTGGTGGCGCTGACCGGCGCCGGCATCTCCACCGACTCGGGGATCCCGGATTTCCGCGGCCCGCAAGGGGTGTGGACGAAAAATCCGGTCGCCGAGAAGCTGTCCAACATCCACTACTACCTCGCCGATCCCGAGGTGCGCAAAGCGTCGTGGCAGAACCGCCTTTCCAGTCCCGCGTGGCGCGCGCAGCCCAACGCCGGGCACCTCGCGCTGGTGCACCTCGAAAGAACAGGCAAGCTGCACGCGCTCATCACGCAGAACATCGACGAGCTGCACCAGCTCGCGGGCAACTCGCCCGAGCGCGTGATCGAGGTGCACGGCACGATGCGCAAGTTCATGTGCTGGGGCTGCGGCATGCGCGGCCCGATGCAGGCGGTGCTCGAGCGCGTGCGCGCCGGGGAAGACGACCCGCGCTGCCGCGACTGCGGCGGCATCCTGAAAAGCGACACCATCTCCTTCGGCCAGCAGCTCGTTCCCGAGGTGATCGACCAGGCCATGCGGGCCGCGGCGCAGGCCGATCTGTTCCTCGCGGTAGGCACCAGCCTGCAGGTCTACCCGGTGGCCGGCGCGGTGGAGGTGGCGCGCTCGGCCGGCGCGCGCATCGTGATCGTGAACGCGCAGCCCACGCCGTTCGACGAGATCGCCGACGCGGTGTTCAACCAGCCGATCAGCGAGGTGCTGCCGGCAATCCTAGGAAGCGGCGCGCGTTCGCTGCAGTGATCGCCGGGTCGAGCCCGGCTTTCTCCAGCGTGCCGACCGGGTCCGGGTCGCCCATGTTGAAGGGATAGTCCGAGCCCAGCAGCACCTGCGAGGCCCCGAAGCTTTCGGCGAGAAAGCGCACCGCCGCGGGATCGAACACCAGATGGTCGTAGAAGAAGCGCTTCGCCGTCTCGGCGGGCGACTCGGCGAGCGTCTCGCGCGCCTTGGGGACGGCCTGCCAGGCATGCACCAGCCGCGGCAGCAGCATGGGCATTGCGCCGCCGCCGTGGCTGAAGGCGATGCGCAGCCGCGGGTGGCGCGCCGCGACCCCGCCGGTGATCATCGAGGCGCAGGCGAGCGCGATGTCGCCCGGAAAGCACACCGCCTGCTCGGGGAAAGGCCCGACGATGCGCTCCTGCCCGGCCGGGCGCAGCGCGTGCACGAAAATCGAAGCACCGAGCGCCTCGGCGGCAGCGAAAAACGGCTCGAAGCGCGCATCGCCGATGGACACGCCGTTCACGTGGCTCGCGATCTCCACGCCTTGGAACTTCAAGACGTTCAGAACATAGTCAAGCTCGAGCAGGGCGGCGTCGGGATCCTGCAACGGCACCGCCCCCAGGCCCACGAACCGCTCGGGGGCGCGCGCCACCATCGCGGCGATCTGCTCGTTCAGGTAGCGGATCAAGGCGCCGCCGTCGGGCATCGGCAGCCAGTAGGACAGCAGCTCGGGCATCGGCGAGAGCGCCTGGCGCGATACGCGCATGCCGCCCATGTCCTCGATGCGCCGCGGCACGCTCCAGCAGCCCTCCGACACCGTGCGGTAGACCTTTCCCGAGATCATCACGTGCTTGTGGCAGGCGTGGGCCTCGGCCATCGAGGGCCACGGGACGTCGCTTCCCTTGCCGGCATAGGCAGGAAACGACTCGGGAACCACGTGGCAGTGCACGTCGATGCATTCGGTCATGCGCTTGATTATAGAATCCGCGCCATGACCCGACTCCTCGCGCTGCTTGCGCTTGTCTTCGTGAGCCTTTCCTCGTGGGCGCAGGCCTGGCCCGCGAAGCCGGTGCGCATCATCGCGCCGTTCGCGCCGGGGGGCAGCGCCGACACGCTCGGGCGCATCGTGGCGCAGAAGCTCGGCGAGGCGCTGAAGGAAAGCTTCGTGGTCGAGAACCGGCCGGGCGCGGGCGGCGCCATCGGCTCGGAGCTGGTGGCGCGCGCCGCGCCCGACGGCTACACGCTGGTGGTCTCGGGCGTGGCGTCGCATGTCATTGCGCCCTCGCTGCCGCGAGGCACGCCGTACGACCCGGTGCGCGATTTCACCCATATCGCGCTGTTCGGCGGCCCGCCTGCGGTGCTGGTGGTGAACCCGGCGGTGCCGGCGAAGGATCTGCACGAGCTCGTGGCGCTGCTGAAAAAGGAGCCGGGCAAGTATTCCTACGGCTCGCCCGGCAACGGCACACACGGCCAGCTGGTGGCCGAGCTTTTCAAGCAGCTCGCCGGCGTGCAGATGCAGCACGTTCCGTACAAGGGCGCTTCGGTCGCCATCTCGGATCTCATGGCCGGGCACATCCCGGTCGCCTCCACCACGCTCACCACCGCCGCCGCCCAGATCCACGCGGGCAAGGCGCGCGCGCTGGCGCTCAGCTCGCCGGCGCGGCTTCCCGACTACCCGACCGTGCCCACTTATGCCGAGATGGGCTACCAGGATCTGGTGGCGACCGTGTGGTTCTCGCTGTCGGGGCCGGCGGGGATGCCGCCGGGCATCGTGCAGCGCCTGAACGCCGAAGTGCGCAAGGCGCTCGAGGCGCCCGACACGCGCCAGCGGCTGCGGCCCGAGGGCATCGAGCCCGGCACGCTGGACGCGCGCGAATTCACCGCCTTCGTCGAATCCGAGCTCAAGCGCTGGGCGCCGGTGGTCAAGGCCTCGGGCGCGAAGACCGACTAAAACCGAAGGGGACAAACCCCGAGGGGTCTGTCCCCTCTAGACCATCGCCGAGCCGCCGTCGACGACCAGCGTCTGGCCGGTCAGGAAGGCGGCATCCTCGCTCGCCAGGAAGCTGACGGTGCCGACCAGGTCTTCGGGCTTCTCGTCGCGCGGGATGGCGCGCGTGGCCCGCGTGCGCTCGCCCTGCTGCACGTGCGCCGCCTGCTTGGCCACGTTCTCGGAAAGCGTGAAGCCGGGCGCCAGCGAATTCACGGTGATGCCGTCCTTGCCCAGCTCGCGCGCCAGCCCGCGCGTCATGGCGATCACCGCACCCTTGCTGGAGATGTAATGCAGGAACAGCGGCACGCCTTTCAGCGGCGCGCCCGAGGCGAGGTTGATGATGCGGCCGTAGCCGCCGCGGCGCATGTGCGGCGCGCAGGCGCGGCAGCACAGCCACACGCCCATGACGTTGACTTCCATCACCTTGCGAAACTCCTCCACCGGGATGGTCTCGAAGGGCCGCAGCTCGAGGGTGCTGAAGATGGCGGCGTTGTTCACCAGGATGTCGATGCGCCCCAGCGCCTCCACCGTCTCCTCGGCCATGCGGCCGACCTGGTCTTCGCGCGCGACATCGACCTGCAGGTTGAGCTCCCCGTGCGTGGCCTTCTGCAGGTCGGCCACCACTACCTTCGCGCCGTCCTGCGCGAGGCGCGCGGCGATCGCCTTGCCGATGCCGGTGGCGCCGCCTGTGACGATGTCGACGCGATTTTCCAGTCTGCGGTTCATCGCATCATTGTATTGGGAAGGATCATGGCGATCTGCGGAAAGGCCACCAGGATCGCAATGCACACCACCATCGCCAGCCAGAACGGCATGATGCCGGCGAAGATTTTGCCCATCGGCACGTCCTCCGCAATGCCTTTCACCACGAACACGTTGATGCCCACCGGCGGGCTGATCAGCCCCATCTCGAGCACGATCACCATGAAAATGCCGAACCACACCGGATCGATGCCCAGCACCGTGATGATGGGATACACGATCGGGATCGTGAGCACCATCATGGCGAAGCCCTCGAGGAACATGCCGAGGATGAGGTAGGCGACCATCAGGACGGCGAGCACCGCGGCGGCGGGCAGCGCCATGTCGGCGAGCATGCCGGCGAGGTCCACGGGGATGCGACTCAAGGCGAGGAACGGCGAGAAGATGTGCGCGCCGATCAGGATGAGGAACACCATCGCGGTGGTGCGCACGGTCTGCAGCAAAGCCTCGGTGAGCGCGGCGAGCCCCAGGCGGCGCCGCCACACGGCGTGCGCCATGGTGAGCAGCGCGCCGACCGCGGCCGCCTCGTTCACCGTGAACACGCCGGCGTAGATGCCGCCGATGGTGATCGCCACCACCGCGAGGAAGGGCGCGGCGCCGCCGGTGGCGACGATGCGCTCGCGCAGCGAGAAGCGCTCGCCGGGCGGGCCGTAGGCCGGGCGCAAGGCGCACAGGATCATAACCGTCGCGATGAACAGCGCGGTGAGCAGCAGCCCGGGCAGGAAGCCCGCCAGGAACAGCCGCCCGATGGATTCCTCGGTGAGCAGCGCATAGACCACCAGCACCGTCGAAGGCGGGATCAGGATGCCGAGGGTGCCGCCGGCGGCGATGACCCCGGTCGCGAGGCGCGCGTCGTAGCTGTAGCGGCGCATCTCGGGCAGCGATACGCGCCCCATGGTGACCGCCGAGGCGACCGACGAGCCCGACAGCGCGGCGAAGCCGGCGCAGGCCAGCACCGTTGCCGAGGCGAGGCCGCCGCGGCGGTGCCCCATCCAGGCATAGGCGGCCGCGTACAGGTCCTTTCCCATGCCGGACACCGCGGCGAAATTGCCCATGAGCACGAACAGCGGAATCACCGCGAAGGCCTGCACCGCGGCGTGCGAGTAGGGGAACGAGCCCAGGCTGTGCAGCGCGGCCGACGGCGAATTGAGCAGGGCCACGCCGGCCGCGCCGACCAGCGACATGGCGATGCCGATCGGCATGCGCAGGAAAAGCAGGATGAGCAGCGCCGCCATGCCGACGAGCCCGACCGCGGTCGGGCTCATCGGCGCTTCAGAGCCGTGCGCAGCAGCACCAGGGCAAACAGGCCCATGCTCGCCGCGGTCAGCAGCTCGAACGGCCAGGTCTGGATGGCGAGCATGTTGGTGGCCTCGCCGCGCGCTCGGGAGCCCAGGGCGAACAGCGCCGCCTGCCAGGCCATGACCGCGAGCAACGCCGCGCCCGCCAGGTGGACCAGCACGCCGATCCAGCGCGCGCCGGGACGGTCGAGCCAGCCGCCCAGCACGTCGACGGCCACGTGGCCGCCGGTGGCCGCGCAGTAGGGCAGGGCAAGGAACACGATGAGCGCCATGCCGAGCTCGGTCATCTCGTAGGCGCCGAGGAACGGCAGGCGCAGGACGTAGCGCATCACCACGTCGAAGGCGATCAGGCCCATGAGGCCCAGCAGCACCGCTCCCCCGCACAGGGCCAGGGCGCGGAGGAAGCGGTCGAGCACGCCGCCTAGCCCTTGTAGCCGGCTCTCTTCAGCATCTCGCGCGCCGGGATGCCCTTGGGCTCCATCTCCTTGATCCACTCGTCGATGATGGGCCGCAGCGTCTTGCTGATGCGCTGCTGCTCGGCCGCCGACAGGGTCACCACGTCGGCCTTGCCGCGCACGCTGTCCACGGCCTGCTCGGCGCGCTTGATGTACACGTCGGTGGCCTTGCGGCTGAGCTCGCGCCCCGAGAGCTTGTCGATGGCCGCGCGCGCCGCGGGCGACAGGCTGTCGTACTTCTTCTTGTTCATGGCGATCAGGAATACCGAGCGCCCGAAGATCGGGCCGGAAATGGTGAAGCCCTTGGCCACCTCGCCCAGGCGAAAGTCGAGAATGGTGGTGAACGGCACCATGGCGCCGTCCATGGTGCCGCGCTCGAGGCCCGGATACACCTGGGTGATCGGCGCCGCGATCGGCACCGCACCCATGTACTGCAGCTGCTTCGCCTGCGCCGCCGAGGGCGAGCGCATGCGCAGGCCCTTCAGCTCGTCCATCGAGCGGAACGCCTTGCCGCGCGACATGAGCCCGGCGTCCTCGGCGCCCCACAGCGCGATCACCTTGGTGCCCTCGAACTCGGGCAGCAGGTAGGGATCGAGCAGGTCCCACATCATGTCGGTGGCGGCGAGGCCGTCTTCCTTGAGCCCCGGCAGCTCGATGATGCCCACGCGCGGGAAAGCGGGCGAGGTGTAGCCCGGCAGCGTGAACGACAGGTCGACCACGCCGTCGACGGTCTGGCGGAACAGCTCCGGCGGCTTGCCGCCTAGCTGCATCGACGGGTAGAGCGTGACCTTCACCTCGCCGTTGGTGGCCTTGGCCACCTCCTGCGCCCACGGGGTGATGATCTCCCGGTAAATCACGTGCACCGGCGGCACGAAGGTGGACAGGCGCAGCTCCTGCGCCGAAGACGTGGCGCTGACGCTGGCAAGCGCGGCGAGCGCGAGCGAAATACGGACGATCCTGATCATCGGTCCCTCCTCCTAGAGGTAAGCCGAAAGAATACTACAGGCGAAACTACAGGGCCGCGACCACCCGCTCGTAGGGCACCGCGCCCGAAAGCAATCCCAGGTCGCGGGCGAAGCGGTTCATGGACTCGACGCTCTGCGGCGAGATCGAGGCATCGTAGTAAGGCAGGTCGCGGCGGATGAGCTCGGCAATCATGTCCGCCTCCGCGCGCGGGAACAGCTTGCGGCCGACCTCGGTGGCGCGCTCCGGATCGTCTTTCAGGATCTGCTGCGCGGCCTTGACCGCCCG
>DATACE010000158.1:0-2985 GCA_036259215.1 Burkholderiales bacterium
AAGAATACCTCAGTATGCGAGCCAGCGGGGACGCTTTGCAGAGACGACTTTGGTATTAACACCGACCCAGTTCAGACCGCCGAAGAGGCGGCCGTGCTCGATCTTCACGCAACGGTCTAGAACCGTGTCGAGGCCCGCCGCGCGCGCCTGCGCGGCGGCCGCCTCGTTGCGCACGCCAAGCTGCTGCCACAGCACCTTGGCGCCGATGGCGATGGCGTCCTGCGCGACCTGCGGCACATCCTGCGTCTTGCGGAACACATCCACCACGTCCACCGGCTCCGGAATTTCGCGCAGCGACTTGTAGCACCGCTCGCCGAGGATGGACCCGTATTTCGGGTTCACCGGGATCACCCGGTAGCCGTGCTCCTGCATGTACTTCGCCGCGAAATAGCTCGGCCGGTACCAGTCGGCCGACAGCCCCACCACCGCGATGACGCGGCTGTCCTTCAGGATGCGGCGCAGGGTGTTGATGTCGTCCATGGCGCGAATACTATAATCCACCGATTCCCTGGAGGCCCATCCCATGTACGTCGAAGAGCGCATGTACCGCCTGAAAATCGGCTCGGTGCCCGAATACTGCAAGATCTACCAGGAGCTCGGCATGGAGGTGCAGCTGCGCCACCTGCCGCACATGGTCGGCTACTACTTCACCGAGGTCGGCGGGCTGAACATGATGGTGCACCTGTGGGCTTACGACAGCCTCGACCAGCGCGAAAAGTGCCGCGCCGCCATGGCTGCCGACCCCGACTGGCAGAAATATCTCGCCAAGTCGCGGCCGCTGATGGAAACGCAGGAGACGCGCATCATGAAAGCGGCTCCGTTCTTCGTCGAGCGGCTGAAGAAGATGCTCGCGGCGGCAAAGTGACCCTGCATGCGCAGGTCGCGGGGCTGCTCGAGCGGGTGGCGCGCTCGCCGCTGCCGGCGTATCACACCGTACCGGCGTTCGTCGCACGGCGCATCTACCGCGACACGCGCTCCGCGCTCTCGCCCAAGGCGCCCGGCATCGCCGAAGTGCGCCTGCACGTTTTCAACAGCGCGGTTGCCGTACGGTCCTACCGGCCGGTGCTGGACGAAGCGCTGCCCGCGCTGGTGTTCTTCCACGGCGGGGGCTGGGCCATCGGCGACCTCGACACGCACGACGTGCTGTGCCGGCAGCTCGCGCTGGGCGCGCGCTGCGCGGTGTTCTCGGTGGACTATCGCCTGGCGCCGGAGCATCCTTTCCCGGCCGCGGTCGAGGACTGCTTTTCCGCCACCCAGTACATCTTCAGGCATGCGAAGGCCTTGCAGGTGCAGGCCGAGCGCATCGCGGTAGGCGGCGACAGCGCGGGAGGAAATCTTGCAGCGGTCGTGGCGCTCATGGCCCGCGACCAGGGCGGCCCGCCGCTCGCCTGCCAGCTGCTCATCTACCCGGCCACCGACCAGCGCTGCGGGCACGCCTCGCACGAGCGCAACGGCGAGGGCTACCTCCTCACCAAGGACAGCATCCGCTATTTCCGTGCCGCCTACCTACCGCAGGAGAAGGACCGCACCGACTGGCGCGCCTCGCCGCTGCTTGCGCAAAGCCATGCCGGCCTGCCGCCGGCTTTCGTGCTGACCGCGGGTTACGATCCGCTGGTGGACGAGGGCCGCGCCTACGCCGAGCGGCTGGCGAAGGCCGGCGTCGAGGTGAGCTACCGCGAGCACGCCGACATGGTTCACGGCTTCATCCTGTTCGGCGGCGTGGTCGACACGGCCAACGCGGCCGTGGAGGAGTGCTGCCGGCATCTGCGGGCTGCTTTCGAAAGGGTTAGCGCATGAAATCGGATCTGACCACGCGGCATGGCGGCCGCATCCTGGCCGACGCGCTCGCGGCGCAAGGCGTCAAGCTGGCATTCGGCGTTCCCGGCGAGAGCTACCTGCCGGTGCTCGACGGCCTGCACGACCTGCGCGATCGCCTGTCGTTCATCGTCTGCCGCCAGGAAGGCGGCGCCTCCTACATGGCCGAGGCGTACGGCAAGCTCACGGGCGAGCCGGGCGTCCTGTTCGTTACGCGCGGCCCCGGCGCCACCAACGGCGCCATCGGCGTGCATACCGGCTTTCAGGACTCGACGCCGATGGTGGTGTTCATCGGCCAGGTGGGCAACGAGTTCGCCGAGCGTGAAGCCTTCCAGGAAATGGACTACCGCCGCATGTACGGGCAGATGGCGAAGTGGGTGGCGCAAATCGACCGCGTGGAGCGCATACCCGAGTACGTCAGCCGTGCCTTCCATACCGCCATGGCCGGGCGACCGGGCCCCGTGGTGCTCGCCTTGCCCGAGGACACGTTATTCGCCGAGGCGGCCGTCGCCGACGTGCCTCGCCACCACGTGGTGCGCCCTTGCGTTTCCGCTTCGCAAATGGCGCAGCTCGAGAAGCTGCTGAAAAGCGCGCAGCGCCCGTTCGTGATCCTCGGGGGCGGCGGCTGGACGCGCGAGGCCTGCAGCCGGCTGCAGGGCTGGATCGAGAAATCGGGGCTGCCCGCCGGCACGTCGTTTCGCTGCCAGGATCTTTTCGACAACCGCAGCGCGAGCTACGCCGGCGACGTCGGCATCGGCATCAACCCCAAGCTCGCGCAACGCGTCAAGGACGCCGACGTGCTGCTGGTCATCGGCGCGCGCCTGGGCGAGATGACCACCGGTGCGTATACGCTGGTGGAAGCGCCCGTGCCGCGGCAGGCGCTGGTGCACGTGCATGCCGGCGCCGAAGAGCACGGCCGCGTGTATCGCCCGGCACTGGCGATCAATTCCGGCTATCCCCAGTTCGTCGACGCCCTTGAAAAGTTGCAGCTCGATGGTTCCTGGAAAGGCGAAACGGCAAAGGCTCGGCAGGACTTCCTTGACTGGACCGAGCCGCGGCCGATGCCCGGCGAACTGCAGTACGGGCAAATCATCCGCTGGCTGTCGGACCGGCTTCCCGAGGACACCATCGTCGCGGGGGGCGCGGGCAACTTCGCCGGCTGGCTGCACC
>DATACE010000159.1:0-2013 GCA_036259215.1 Burkholderiales bacterium
GTCGCGGCAGGCGACGTCCACATGCACGTGCGCTCGCGTCGGCGCCTGCAGGACGTGCTCACCGCGGTACGGCTTGGGAAGCCCGTCGCGCAATGCGGCCAGGCGCTCTTTCCGAACGCCGAGCGGCACCTGCGGTTGCGCATGCGCCTGGCTCAGCTTTATCCCGCGGAGCTGCTGGCCGAGACCTTGGCAGTGGCTGCCAGGTGCGAGTTCTCTCTCGATTCTCTTCGATATGAATATCCTGCGGAGCTCGTGCCGGAGGGTGAAACCCCGGCGAGCTGGCTGCGCAAGCTCACCGACGAGGGCCTGCGATGGCGTTTCCCGGCCGGGGTGCCGAGCAAGGTGGCCGAGCTCGTGCGGCATGAGCTGGCGCTCGTGGCCGAGCTGCGCTACGAGCCGTTCTTCCTGACCGTGCACGACGTGGTGCGTTTCGCGCGCAGCAAAGGCATCCTGTGCCAGGGGCGCGGATCGGCGGCCAATTCCGTGGTGTGCTACGCCCTGGGCATCACCGAGGTGGATCCGGCGCGCATGAACATGCTGTTCGAGCGCTTCGTGTCGCGCGAGCGCAACGAGCCGCCGGACATCGACGTCGACTTCGAGCACCAGCGGCGCGAGGAAGTCATCCAGTACGTGTACTCGAAGTACGGCCGGGGCCGCGCGGCGCTCGCCGCCACGGTGATCTGCTACCGGCCCAGGAGCGCGGTGCGCGATGCCGGCAAGGCGCTCGGCCTGCCGCCGGACGAAGTCGACCGCATGGCGAAGGCCTTCGCTTTCTGGGACACCAAGGTGGAAGCCACCAGCCGGGTGCTGCAGATCGCCGCCATGCTGGTGGGCTTTCCGCGCCACCTGTCGCAGCACGTCGGCGGCTTCGTCATCTCGCGCGGGCCGCTCGCCGAGCTGGTGCCCATCGAGAACGCGGCCATGCCGCAGCGCACCGTGATCCAGTGGGACAAGGACGACCTGGAGGCGCTCGGGCTGCTGAAGGTGGATGTGCTGGCGCTGGGCATGCTCTCGGCGATTCGCCGTGCCCTGCAAATGATCAACGTGAGAATCCAGGACGTCCCGGCAGAAGACGCGGACGTCTACGGCATGATCCAGAAAGCCGACACCGTCGGCGTGTTCCAGATCGAGTCGCGCGCGCAGATGAGCATGCTGCCGCGCCTGCGGCCGGCCTGCTTCTACGACCTGGTGATCGAGGTGGCCATCGTGCGCCCCGGCCCGATCCAGGGCGGCATGGTGCATCCGTACCTGCGCCGCCGGCGCGGCCTCGAGCCGGTGGCCTACCCGAGTCCCCAGGTGAGGAAAGTTCTCGAGAGAACGCTCGGGGTGCCGATTTTCCAGGAGCAGGTGATGGAGCTCGCGATGGTCGCCGCCGGCTTCACGCCGGGGGAGGCCGACCGCCTGCGCCGCTCCATGGCGGCGTGGAAAAAGCGCGGCGGCCTGGAGCATTTCGAGCACAAGCTCAAGCAGGGCATGGAAAGAAACGGCTACAGCGCGCAATTCGCCGAAGCCATCTACCGGCAGATCCTGGGCTTCGGCGAGTACGGCTTTCCGGAATCGCATTCGGCCAGCTTCGCGCTGCTGGTCTACGTGTCCGCGTGGCTGAAGTGCCATCACCCCGCGGCCTTCTGCGCCGCGCTGCTCAACAGCCAGCCGATGGGGTTCTACGCACCCGCGCAGCTGGTGCAGGACGCGCGGCGCCACGGCGTCGAGGTGCGTTCCCCCGATGTCAACGCGAGCGACTGGGACTGCACGCTGGAGGAGGGCGCGTTGCGCCTGGGGCTGCGCATGGTTTCCGGGCTTTCCGAAGCCGAGGGGCGGCGCCTGGCCCAGGAAAAGCCATTCGACTCCGTAGAGCAATTACGATTAAACAAAAAGGATCTGCGCTGCCTCGCAGCGGCCGGGGCGCTGCAGTCGCTCTCCGGGCACCGGCGAGGCAGCGCAGATCCTTTTTGTTTAATCGTAATTGCTCTACGGAGTCGAATGGCTTTTCCTGGGCCAGGCGCCGCCCCT
>DATACE010000160.1:0-7037 GCA_036259215.1 Burkholderiales bacterium
TGCGACGTGGTGGGATTGAAGAAAAGATCGTTGGCAGCGTAATGGAAGAGCACCGGCGCCTTTACCTGGCGGCCGAGGTCGGCGAACACCTTGGCGAGCGGCTCGACCGCGCACGGCACGCCGGGATGCTCGACCGGGTCGCCCCCGCGCCCCGCGGCGAAGGCGAGCACGGCGACCAGCCCTTCAGGGGAGCGCGTGCCGGCGGCATACAGCGCCGCCACGCCGCCGGCGGACTGCCCGCCAAGGATCATGCGCGAGGAATCGACATAGGGCAGCTTGCGCGCGTAATCGTAAGCGGCCATCACGTCCTGGGCGGCCGCGGACTCGCCGCGCACGTAATTCGGATTACCGCAGGCGCCGGCATCTTCCGCGAACCAGCCGCCGGTCGCGCCGAAGCCGCGCCGCAGGGGCATGATGACCGCGTAGCCGCGCTCGGCGAACACCTCCGCCGCAGGCATGAGGAGCGCCGCGGACTCCTTGCGGCGGGCGTCGGCGGTCAGCGCAACGCCGTGGTTGAGCACAATGGCGCCGAACGGCCCCTGCCCCTGGGGACGCAGCACCGTGGTGGCGATGGTGTAGCGGCCCCCCGGTCCCGGGATGCGCAGCTGCTCCTGCACCAGCGGCACGCCCTCGCCGCTGACGTAGTTGTGCGTGCGGCCGCTGTCCGCCGCCGGCCACAGCACGAGCATCGCGATCGCGAAAATTGCTTTGGTGCTCACGGCTACATCATGTGGCCGGAATCTTTAACTGAAACTTAAGAGCTAGGCGAAGGCCCGCGCCAGCCGCCGGCTCGGATGCTCGAGCTCGGCAGCGCGCGCCCGGCTGAAGTACCACACCGCGGCGACGGCCACGGCGATGTCAAGGAGCAACGGGCCGCTGAACGTGAGCTGCGCCATGGTGAGCAGGATGATGACCACGAGCAGCGCCTTGCCGCCGCGGAAAGCAAGCCAGCAAAGCAGCCCATAGGCCATCGCCGCGGCGATGGCAAGCGGCGGCGTGCCGGAAAGCCCCAGCCCGAGGTGCACCTCGCCGAACGGCGCGAGCGGCAGTGCCTGCGCGTGCAGCAGCAGATCGAGCACCAGGTGCAGGACGATGGCGAGCGCCGCGGCCCCGCCCAGCGCGCGCCGGCGCAGCAGGCACCCGACGAGCAGCCAGACCGCTGCTGCGACGAGCGCGATGGAGACGACGGAGTGCGAGTACGGCATGCCGATGCCCGGTCCTTCTGCGCCCGAAAGGCGCAGCAGCACCCAGGCGATTCCCGGCAGCTCGGCCGCAAACAGAATCCAGCCCATGGGCGCATCCGGATAGCGCCGCTTGACGAGCAGCGCGGTTGCTGCGTGGCTGATGGCCACCATTGTTGTACCCCTCCCGCCGCCGCGCAGTGTGCCGGCGGCCGGCTTAAGGCTTACTTAACGGTCGGGGGCGCATTTCTTTCAAAGTCCGTGCGGCGCGGTTCGCCGCAACGCTTTGCTTATGCGCACGAATTCCACGGCTGGCGAAGCGCTACAGACGGCCTGAACATTGCAAGCGAGTACGCCATGAGGCTCGGTCTGCTCCTGCTGGCGGTTTGCGCGGCCACGGCCGCGGCCGCCCCTGCGCTTCAGCCCGCGGCCTGTGGCGTACGCAACACCCTTTGGATCGAGCACTACAGCGCGCAGCTCTACGTTCCGGCCGGCGCTTCCATCAAGGCGGTCGGCGATCCCGAGCAGCCCAAGATGCTGCGCATGCGCATGCTGAACACCTTCCTCATGCCGCCCGAGATCCCGCGCAAATGGCGCGAGGCGTTGCAGCCGGTACTCGAGGATGACGACATGAAGCGGCTGCAGGCCGGCTACAACGGGCTGCAGCCGGGCGATACGGTAGTGGTGACCTACCAGCCGCAGAAGGGCATCGCGCTGAGCATCAACGACCAGACGGTGATCGCCAAGGGCGGGCATTCGGCCATCGACGCGCTGCTGGCGGCGTGGGCCGACGATGCGCCGCTGGAAAAAAAGCTGGCGGGCGCGGCTTCCCGCAATCGCTGCCGCGACTCGGCTTAGGTCACCGGCGGGCGGCCGACCTCGCGCGACAGCGAGATCGGGCTGTCGAACGCCCGGTCCTCCGGCAGGCGGCGCAACGCATCCAGCACCTGCTCGTCGGCGCCCCGTTGGCGAGCGCGCTCCAGCACCTCGTCCTTGCGCGCCGGATAGCGCAAGCCGCCCAGGTACTTCTGGATACGAAACGGCGTAAGCACCGGGTTCATCAATGCACCGATCCTTTCTGCGCCGTGCCCTCCGGCGCCTGCCCTGCGCAGCGCACCGTGATCAGGAACCGGCCCGCCGGCATGTCGATGTGCAGCACCGGCTGCGTGCTGTCGAACTCGATCACTTCGCCGTCCTGCTCGCTGCGGATACTGACGTGGAAAAGCGGGTTCATGGTTTGGCCTCCAGCGTCAGCCCATTGTGCGGGCGGCGCATTAAGGACCCCTTACGCTTCGCCGTCGGCCTTAAGGCAGCCTTAAGGCACGGCCTTGCAGGCTAGCGCCATGCGACGCGCCTGGTTGCTTGCGCTCGGCCTCGCCCTTATGGCGTGCAGCGAGGAGCCCCAGCGCCTGGATGGCGCGGAACGGCCCGGCTACGCGAGCGACGCCTGGCCCGAGCAGCTCCGCGAGCGCACGCTGCGCCAGAACGAGTCCGGCCGCATCTATTAAGTCGATCTAGCATGGCGGCTCCATCTCCACGGGAGCGGCCATGCACGATGAGGAGCGCGAAAGCACGCTGCAGCAGCTGCAGGACTGGCTGGAAAAGCCGATGCTGGTCCTGTCCTTCGTATGGCTCGGGCTGCTGGTGGTAGAGCTGGTCTGGGGCCTGAACCGCGCGCTGTGGATCCTCGGGCAAGTGATCTGGGCGATCTTCATCGCGGAATTCGCGCTTTCCCTCGCGCTTGCGCCAAGAAAGCTCGCGTATCTGCGCGACAACTGGCTGAAGGCGCTGGCCCTGCTCGCGCCCGCATTGCGCGTGCTGCGCGTGGCGCGCCTCCTGCGCTTCGCCCGCGCGAGCCGCGGATTGCGGCTGCTGCGCGTGGTGAGCTCGGTCAACCGCGGCATGAACGCGCTCGGCGGCGCCATGCAACGTCGCGGCTTCGGCTATGTGCTGGCCCTCACGCTGATCGTGACGTTCGCCGGATCGGCCGGCATGTACGCCCTTGAAAGCAGCGCCCCCGGCGGCGGGTTCGACAGCTACGCGACCGCGCTGTGGTGGACCGCCATGATCATGACCACCATGGGGTCGGAATATTGGCCCAGGACCGGCGACGGGCGCGTGCTGTGCGTGTTCCTTGCGCTCTACGCATTCGCGGTGTTCGGCTACGTCACGGCGGCCCTCGCCACCTTCTTCATCGGGCAGGACGAGCGCGGCCGCCTGCACGAGGAGCTGGCGGCGCTGCGTGCCGAGCTGGAGAACCTAAGGACAAAGCCGCCGGGCTAGCAGCCGGCAATTTTTTAAGCATCGCTTAACTTCTGCTCCGTGATAGTGGGGCCGGCGTGCCCGCCCCTGGAGGATCGGGGGGGAGACTGCAAGCGCTGCACGCCGGGCGAGCCCGGCCGACCATTGGAGCACGCAGGAGGAGGAGGAAGACAATGGCCGGTCGGGGCGTCCTTTACCGCCGAAGCCGGCGCTCGAGCTCGCGCGCCTGCGCCACCACCCTGGCCCGTTCATGCGGGGACGCGATGGCGCGCCCGGCGGTTTCAGCGATGCGGGCCGCCTCGTCGGCGAGGAGTTTGCGCCGGTGGATGTTGGCCGTCGCGTCGCCGATGCGCTCCAGGCTCCACAGCAGGCGCTCGAGGACGGTGGCCTTGTCGGCTCCGCTTTCGCGCACATCGGTAAAAGCGATACCCACCAGGTCGGTGAAGCTCGGACCGATCGCGATCACGCGCAGCGCCGTGTCGTCTCGCCGGTAGGGGGTCTCGATGCGCCGGCGCGCAAGGCGCACCAGCACCTCGGTCAGCCGGTCGATGCACAGCACTGCGGTGGACTGGTCGTTCATGCCGGACGACAGCGCCTTGAGCGCGACGTCGACCAGCTGCTGCAGGCCGAAGGCCGCATCCTGCTCGATGGTGCGCTGCCGGTCGTAGGAATAGCAGGCGTTGAGGCTGCGCTGCGCCTTGCCGTCCACCGCATGCGTGCCTTCAAGCCACGCTACCGGCTGGCCTTTCAGCGCATAGTCGCCGATAGCGAGCTCCATGCGCACCACGCGGTCCTGCGCCTGCGCGAAGGAAAGCAGCGCTTCGTTGTCGAGGGACACGATGTAGCCGGTCTGCTCGGCCGGCACCGGCGCCCAGGCGCGAATGCCGTCCGCCGATGCGTCGACCGCCGACTCGTCCGCCTCCGCGCCGAGCTCCTCGGGAAACAGCTCCTCCACCGCCGCATCCGTGCCGTGCGCCACGCGATCGAGGATCGAGGGCGCCTCGATGGAGCTCGCCAGATGGTGGATGAAGAACACCAGGAAGCCCACCGCGACGAAAGCGAGCACGATCCCGCCCAGCACGGCGAGCGAGGGAACGAAAGGCTCCTGGCCGCCGCGAATGGTGCGCAGGACCACCAGGCAATAGACGAATACCGCGACCAGCACGCCGAGCACGAGCTGCGTCGGGCGGTCGTCCATGAAGGTGCGCAGCACGCGCGGCGAGTACTGGCTCGCGGCGAGCGACAGCACCGCGAGCGTGATCGAGAACACCGTGCCCGCGACCGTCAGCATGGAAGTGGCGATCGCCGAGAGCAGGCTGCGCGCGCCCTCGGCGCCGGTGCCGAAAAGCCGCGGCCAGCGCCGCTGCAGGTCGAGCTCGTGCAGCCCGCCCGCCTCCACCAGCCCGGCGGCGAGCAGCGTCGCCGCCAGCACCAGCAGCCCCGGCACCAGCCACAGGCTGCTGCGTACGCGCCACCACAGTGCCCGCAGGCGGCTCATCGCCGCCATACTGGCAATCTGCGTTCCCGCCCGGCTCGCCGTTCCGCCTACAGCAAGATCATGTCGCGCGCGACATGTGGGAATGGTCCGGGAGAACTAGCATCGGCGCATCTTCAATCTTTCTCGAAGGATGCATCTAAAATGAAAGCCAATTACGCAGCAGTGCTCGCCGCGGTGTGCGTCTCGCTGCCGGGCGGCGTCGCGCTTGCGCAGTCGTCGAGCACCGGGCAGTCCTCCGGCACGGGCCTGACGATGCCCTACGAGCGCAACTTCTGGGGCCACGCCGGCCTCAGCCTGGGCAAGTCCGAGCTGGGCGCGAGCTGCCCCGGCGGCCTGGCGTGCGACAACTCGGACACGGTGTGGCGCCTCTACGGCGGCGGGCGCTTCAACAACGCGATCGGCGGCGAAGTGGGCTACGTGAACTTCGGCGACTTCAGCCGCGCCGGCGGCGAGACCGACGCGCACGGCCTGGATTTCACCCTGGTGGCCGGCATCCCGTTCGGCTCGAACAGGAACTGGTCGATCTTCGGCAAGCTCGGCACGGTTTACACCTGGTCGGACGTGAGCGGCGTCGCGCCGCTGCGCACCGGGGATGCCGAAGGCTTCAGCCCGCGCTTCGGGGTCGGCCTGCAGATGGGCATCACGCCGAACTGGGCGGTGCGTGCGGACATCGACCGCTATCGCGTGCGGCTCCCTGAAGGCCGCGAGGACGTAGACACCTTCCTGCTGGGCGCGCAATACACGTTCCGCTGACGCTTCTGTAGCGATCCGTACCACGCGCGCCCGCGTGGTACGGCGACTGGCGCCGGGGGCGGCCATGCGGTGCAATCGCCGCTCGTGCGGCTCCTCGACGGCATCCAGTCCACCCTGAATCCGCAGGGCCCGGACGCGGCCATCATCGCCGAGATGTCGTGGGTGCTGTTTGCCGGCGCCACGGCGATCTTCCTAGCGGTAATGGGGCTCGCTGCGTACGCCGTCTTTGCGAGCAGGGCACGCACACAGCGGCTCTCGCCGCGCCTGCTGGTGGTCGGCGGCGGCATCGTTTTCCCGGTGGTCACGCTGTTCGCGCTGCTCGTCTACAGCCTGGCGCGCGCCGGGTCGCTGCACCCGGTCGAAGACAATGCGCTGCGCATCGAGGTGGTGGGCGAGCAGTGGTGGTGGCGCGTGCATTACCTCGACGCCGAGGGCCGTCGCGATTTCGCCACCGCCAACGAGATCCGCGTACCGGCGGGGCGGCCCGTGGAGCTGCTGCTGCGCTCGGGCGACGTGGTGCACAGCTTCTGGGTGCCGGTGCTCGCCGGCAAGCTCGACATGATTCCCGGGCGCACCAACCGCCTGCGCGTGCGCGCCGCGCAGCCGGGCGAGTTCCGCGGCCAGTGCGCCGAGTACTGCGGCGGGCCGCACGCCTTCATGTCGCTCTATTTCGTCGCCGAGGAGCCGGCGCGCTTCGAGCAGTGGCGCGACGCCCAGCGCCGGCCGGCGGCACAGGGCAATGAGCTGTTCGTCGCGAACTGCGCGAGCTGCCACACGGTGCGCGGCACGCCGGCCGCCGGCGTGCTCGGCCCCGACCTCACGCACGTCGGCAGCCGCCTGAGCATCGGCGCTGGAATGCTGCCCACCAACGAGGGCGCGCTGGCAGGCTGGATCGCCTCCAGCCAGCACCTCAAGCCGGGCAACCTGATGCCCTCGTTCCAGCATTTCAGCGGGGAGGAGCTGCGCTCGCTGGCTGCCTACCTGGGGAGCCTGCAGTAAGCGACCTTCCCAACAGCCTGCCGCGCCCGAGCGGCGAGCTCGACGAGCTGAAGCGCCTGTGGAACCCGCCGCGCGGGCTGCGCTTTCTTACCGTCATCAACAACAACTACATCGGCGTGGCGTACGTCGGCGCGGCGTTCCTGTTCTTCGTGCTGGCCGGGATACTCGCGCTGATGATGCGCACGCAGCTCGCCGTGCCGGACAACGACCTCATCGGCCCGCAGCTCTACAACCAGCTTTTCACCATGCACGGCACGATCATGATGTTCCTGTTCGCCGTGCCGGCGGTCGAGGCCATGGGCATCCTGCTGCTGCCCAACATGCTCGGCGCACGCGACCTGCCC
>DATACE010000161.1:0-5455 GCA_036259215.1 Burkholderiales bacterium
CTGGTAGAAGAACTCCCCGTCGACCCCGTCGGGATAGCGCACCAGCATGTTGGGCCGCCCGCCCGCCCCGCGCAGCGCGCCTTCGGCCACCGCAAGGTAGTAGCGCACGAGATCCAGTTTGGTATGGCCGGCTTTCGGGAACAGCACCTTGCCCGGATGCGAGATCGCCACGTCGCGCTCGCCGATCCGCAGGACCTCGCGGTCTTGCTTTCGAGCCACGTCAGGCGGCCAGCGCGAGGCGCTCCACCGAGCCGGAAAAAGTCGCGCCGCCCACCGAGACGAAGAGGTGCCGGTCGGTGACCGAGAGATCCAGCGCCATGCGCCGCTCCAGGCGCGCGGCGAGTCCGGCGACCAGCTCGCGGTCCAGCGCATACAGCTCGATGTCCTCGGCGCGGTGGATGCGCTCGCCCTCGAGCGGGCGCAGCAGCTGCTGCGGCGCCTTGTGCGAATACACCGCCACGCGCGGCGCCGCCTTGCTCGCCTTGTGCAGCCGCGCGGCGTCGGGCGCGCCGATGTCGATCCACGCGAGCAGGCGGCCGGTCAGGTCGCGCACCGACAGCGCCGGCTCGTCCGGCGCGGCGAGCCCGCGCGAGAAGTCCAGCCCTTCGGTGAGCTCCAGGCAGTAGGCGATGACGCGCGTCACCAGGTGGTCCGCCGCCTCCGAGGGATGGCGGGCGACTTTCAGGGCGAGCGTTTCGTAGACGCTGCGGTCCACATCCGAGAGGCGCACCTCGAAGTGGTGGAGGGTGGCGCCGAGGCTCACCGCTTCACGAACTTCAGGGTGAAGCGGTCGCTTTCACCGATCGCCTGGTACTTTGCGCGCTCTACATCCTTCAGGCGATAGGTCGGCGGCAGCGTCCACACGCCTTCCGGATGGTCCTTGGTATCGCGCGGATTGGCGTTGACCTCCGAGCGCCCGGCCAGCCGGAAGCCGACCCGCTCGATGAGCGCGATGGCGATGTCCTCGCGCACGTAACCGCTTTTCATCTGCGCCTGCTGCGTGAGCTCCGTGCGTCCGCGGTGGTCCACCACGCCCAGCACCCCGCCGGGCTTGAGCGCCTTGTGGAAGGCACGCAGCGCGCCTTCCAGCTCGCCGCGCTCCAGCCAGTTGTGCAGGTTGCGGAAAGTGAGCACGAAGTCGGCGCTGCCCGGCGGCGCGATCTCGTGGCGGTCGGCGTTGAACGGGGTCACCGCCACCTTGCCGTACAGGGCCGGCTCGGCCTGCAGCCGCGCGAGGAGGCGCTGGTGGTCGGCGAGGTACTGCGGCGCCGCGCTGCCGTCCCTGTCGGCGGCGATGTAGCGCCCCTTTTCCCGGAGGAACGGCGCGAGGATCTCCATGTAGTAGCCGGTGCTGCCCGGCAGGATCTCGACCACCGTGTGGTGCGGCCGCACGCCGAAAAAACGCAGCACTTCCACTGGGTGGCGCGCCGCATCGCGCGCCACGTTGCGCGCCGAGCGGTGCGGCGCTGCCGCGAGGCGCTCGAGCTCGCCCGCATCATGCATGCGCGCCGGCGTGCAGGCGACCGCCGCCGCGCACGCGAGGAATAGAGCAATCAGGCGCTCAGCCATCGGCCTTGCGCAGGTCGGGAAGGCCGATGCCGGCGGCGTCGAAGCCGCCGTCGGCTGCCAGGGTCTGGCCATTGATGTAGCTCGCCGCATCGCTGCATAGGAATACCACGGCTTCGGCGATTTCGCGCTCCGAGCCGTAGCGGTTGAGGGGGATGGCGTCATGGTAGCCCGCGCGGATGGCCGGCGTATGCACCTGCTTCGCCATGGCGGTGTCGACCGGCCCTGGGGCCACGGCGTTTACCCGGATGCCGCGGTTGCCCAGCTCCACCGCCTGCTGCCGCGTCAGGTGCATGAGAGCGGCCTTGCTCGTGCCGTAGGCCACGCGCAGCGTGCTCGCGCGCAGCCCCGAGATCGACGCGATGTTGACCACGGCCCCGCCGCCGCCTTGGAGCATCACAGGCGCGCAGGCCTGCACAAAGAGAAACGGCCCGGTCAGGTTCACGTCCATCACCCGCTGCCATTCCTCGTGCGTGGTCTCGAGCAGCGGCTTGAACACCGCGATGCCGGCGTTGTTCACCAGCGCATCGATGCGGCCGAAACGGCTCTGCGTCCTCGAGACGGCTTCCTGCACCTGCCCGGGGTCGGCTACGTCGCACTCCAGCGCCAAGGCCCGGTCCTCGGGGAACTGGCGGACCGCGGCGCGCAGCTCGGGCGCGTCGATGTCTACGAGCGCGACGCGATAGCCTGCTTCGACGAGCCGGTGCGCGACCGCCAGGCCGATGCCGCGCGCCGCGCCGGTGACGAGGGCAGCCTTCAAGCGCCTCTGGTTTGCATTTTCGTGTTCCTTCCGGTCTTGGATTTTGTCATAACATCGGCCATGACCCAGCCGATGCTCGCGGGCTTGCGCATCCTCGCGGTCGAGCAGTACGGCGCCGGCCCGTTCGGCACCCTGTTCCTAGCCGACCTCGGCGCCGAAGTGATCAAGATCGAGAACCGCGCCGACGGCGGCGACGTGTCGCGCGTAGTCGGCCCGTATTTCAACGAGGCGCTGCCGGAGACTGCGCGCAGCGTGTTCTACCAGGGGCTCAACCGCGGCAAGAAAAGCATCACGCTCGACCTTGCGCGCGCCGAGGGCAAGGCGGTGTTCAACCGCCTCGCCCGGCATGCGCAGGCGGTGGTGAGCAACCTGCGCGGCGACGTGCCGGAGAAGCTGCGCATCACCTACCGGCACCTCGCGGCGGTGAACCCGAAGATCGTTTGCGCCCACCTCACCGGCTACGGGCGCGAGGGCGAGCGCGCCGCGTGGCCGGGCTACGACTACCTGATGCAGGCCGAGGCCGGCTACTTCCATGTCACCGGCGAGCCCGAATCGGCGCCCGCGCGCTTCGGCCTGTCGCTGGTCGACCTCATGACGGGGGTGGCGCTGGGCACCGGCCTGCTTGCCGCGCTGCGCGCCGCCGAGCGCGACGGCCGCGGGCGCGACGTGGACCTCAGCCTGTTCGACCTCGCGCTGTTCAACCTGAACTACATCGGCCACTGGTACCTGAACGCCGGCGCGGCCACCGGCCGCCAGCCGCGCTCGGCGCACGCTTCGCTTACGCCCTGCCAGTCCTACCGCACGCGCGGCGGCTGGATCTACCTCATGTGCAACAAGGAGAAGTTCTGGGGCGTGCTGTGCCGCAAGATCGGCAAGCCGGAGTGGATCGACGACGCGCGCTTCAAGACCTTCCGCGACCGCCTCGCGCACCGCGCGCTGCTCACCGAGCTCATCGACCAGGCGCTGCAGGCGCGCACCACCGAGGAGTGGCTGAAGGAGTTCGCCGGCAGCGTGCCGGCCGCGCCGATCTACGACGTCACGCAGGCGCTGGAAAACCCGTGGGTGACGGGCAGCACGCGCATCGAGTCCATCCCGGTCGACGGCGGCAAGCCGCTGCGCCTGCTGACCAACCCGCTGCGCGGCGAAGGGCTGCCCCAGGAGGGCCGCGCCGCGCCGACGCTGGGCGCGGATACCGACGCGGTGCTCGCCGACGCCGGTTTCTCCAGCGCCGAGATCGAGCAACTACGTGCTTCCGGAGTGATATGAGCTTCTACGCCTACCTGCGCGCGGGCGAGACGCGCTACCAGGAGCGCTTCGGCCTGGACTTCGAGGAGTTTGCGGCCGGCCAGCGCTTCCTGCACCGCCCGGGCGTGACGCTATCGCAGCAGGACAACGCCGACGAGGCGCTCGACACGCTGAACTACGCGATGCTGCACTACGACGCCAATTACGCGGCGAACACCACGTGGAAGCAGCCGCTGATGGTCTCGACCGTCACGCTCCAGCGCATCATCGGCTTTGCCTCGCGCACCTTCGGGCGCAAGCGCGCCATCCTGGGCTTCGCCGAGATCGCTCTCACCGGCCCGGTATTCGGCGGCGACACGCTCTACGCCGAGTCCGAGGTGAAGGCGGTGCGCGACGCCGGCGTGCGCGAAGGCGTGGTGACCGTGCTCTCGCGCGGCATCACCGCCCAGGGCAAGGAAGTCGCGCGCCTCACCTACGACGTGGCCGTGTACAAGCACGGCTGCCACCCGGACGACAGCGAGCGCCTCGCGCCCGTGGAAGAAGAGCGCTTTCGCCTGTACGAGGACGCCGGCGGCGCGCTGCGCGAGAAGTACGGCCTGTTTTACGAGGACGCGCGGCCGGGCGAGACGTTCGTGCACTACCCGCGGCGCACCTTCTACCGCGACGAGGCGGTGGAGCACGCCTTGCGCTCGCTGGAGGCGAACCCGCAGTTCCACGACCAGAGCTGGCTCGAGCGCCACCAGGACGGGCGCCACCGCATCCAGGAAACCTGGCTCATCAGCGCGGCCACCGCGTGCACCACGCGCACCTTCGGCCGCGTGGTGGCCAACCTCGGCTGGACCGACATCAAGCTGCCGGTGCCGGTGTACGCGGGCGACACGGCCGAGGCGGAGTCCACCATCGTCGACAAGCGCGAATCCAAGTCGCGCCCCAACGAAGGCATCCTCACGGTCGATACGCGCGCCTACAACCAGCGCCGCGAGCTGGTGCTGTCCTACCGGCGCAACCTCCTCGTCTACAAGCGCAACGCCGACACTCCGTACGCCAAGGCCGGCTATGCGTGAGCTGGGCGCCTGCCGCGCGCTGCTGTTTACGCCGGGCAACCGCGCCGAGCGCTTTGCCAAGGCGGGGGCAAGCGGCGCGGACGCGGTGATCCTCGACCTCGAGGACGCGGTCTCGCTGCCCGACAAGGACAAGGCGCGCGCGAGCCTGCTCGAGTTCTTCCGCACCCCGCAGCCCGGCTTCGGCCTGCGCGTGAACAACATCCATACCCCGGCCGGCGTGCGCGACCTGGATGCGCTGGTGGCTTCGGGCATCCAGCCCGCCTTCCTGGTCCTGCCCAAGGTGGAGTCGGCCTTCGAGGTGCGCCTGTATGCGCGCCTGCTCGACCGGCCGCTCCTGTGCACCATCGAGTCGGCGCGCGGGCTGGAAGCCGCCGCCGACATCGCCAGCGCCGACCCGCGCGTGCAGGCGCTCGCCTTCGGCGGCGCCGACCTCGCCGTGGACCTGCGCGCTGAGCTCGCCTGGGAGCCGATGCTGTGGGGTCGCGGCCGCGTCGCCCAGGCCGCCGCCACCGCGGGCATCGCCGCCATCGACGTGCCGCACGTGGTGCTGGACGACGAGGCCGGCCTGCGCGCCGATGCCCTGCGCGCCAAGGCGATGGGCTTCGGCGCGAAGCTCGCCATCCACCCCAGGCAGCTCGGTCCGATCCTCGAGATCTTCACGCCCACCGCCGCCGAGCTCGAGCGCGCCGCGGCGGTGGTTGCCGCCTACGAGAAAGCCGGCGGCAACGTCGTGGAGTACCAGGGCAAGATGGTCGAAGGCCCGATCGTCAAGTCCGCGCAGCGCCTGCTCGCCCTCGCCGGAAAGCCGCACCCGATTTAA
>DATACE010000162.1:0-23481 GCA_036259215.1 Burkholderiales bacterium
GGCGGTGCGCCCCGCGGCGTAGTCGGCGAGCCGCAGCGCGAGCAGCGGGAAGTCGTAGCCCAGGCGGTAGGGCAGCATCGCGGTGCTGTCCATGCGGGCGTTGAACTCGAGGAAGGCGACCGCGCCGTCCTCGTCGACGAGGAACTGGATGCAGCCTATGCCGGTGTAGCGCAGGCCGAGTGTGAGCCGCTCGCAGTAGGCGCGCAGCGCGGCGCTCGGCGCCACCGATACGCCGTGCACGCCGACGACACCGGCATCGGCGGGCTCGGCGTTTCGGTGGCGCCCTCGCCCCTGCTGCGCGCCCATTGCGAAGCCCTCACGCAGGCGCTGGGCTACACCGGCATCGGCTGCATCCAGTTCCTGGTCGACGGGCGCTCCGGGCAAGTGGCCTTTCTCGAGTTCAACGCGCGCATGGACAGCACGGCGGCGCTGCCTTACCGCCTGGGGATGGACTTCCCGCTGATCGGCGTGCAGCTCGCCGCCTACCGCAAGGCCCGCTTGCTCGGGCGCGACGATGCCGCGCGCCTGCTGCCCGCGCCGCTGCCCGGGGGGTATCCCGAGGGGCGCGCCTATCACTGGCTGTACGGCGATCTCAAGACCTGCCTGAACGAGCTGCGCTGCGGCCGCATCGGCGCCGGCCGGGCCGCCGCGTGGTTCGCCGACATGGCGCGCCGTTCGCTCGTCAGCACCCACCTCACCTTCGACTGGCGCGACCCGCTGCCCACGCTGCACATGTTCTGGCGCAAGTTCCTGCAGGCGCCGATGCGCCGGCGGCTGCCGCTGTTTCGCCCCGCGGCGCGCTGAACGCGGTGCGCATGAAAGTCGCTCGCGCGCTGAACATCGAGGACCTGCGCCGCCTCGCGCACCGCCGCCTGCCGCGCGTGGTCTACGACTATCTCGAAGGCGGCTCGGAGGACGGCCTGACGCTGAAGGCGAACCGCGAGGCCTTCGAAACCATACGCTTCGCGCCGCGCACGCTGGTCGACGTCTCCAAGCGCTCGCAGAAAGTCACGCTGTTCGGCCGCGTGTACGAGTCGCCCATCGGAATCGCGCCCATGGGCGCCGCCGGGCTCTTCTGGCACGACGGCGACATCGCCTTGGCGCGCGCCGCGCGCAGCGCCAACCTGCCTTTCGTGCTGTCCACGCATTCGTTCGTGCCGCTGGAGCGCCTGTCCTGGGAATCCGGCGGGCCGCCGTGGTTCCAGCTCTACCTGCCGCGCGAGCGCGAGACGGCGCGCGCCATGGTGCGCCGCGCGCTGCAGGCCGGCTGCGAGGCGCTGGTGCTCACCACGGACGTGCCGGTGGGCGCCAACCGCGAATACAACGCGCGCAACGGCTTCAGCCTGCCGCTGCGCCTGGAGCCGCGCAAGGTGCTGGACGCGCTCGCGCATCCGCGCTGGCTGACCTGCGTATTCGCGCGCGCCTGGCTGGCGCGCAACAATCCCATGAAGCTCGCGGAATGGACCACCCGGCGCGACCACCACAGCTGGCAGGACTTCGCCTGGTTGCGCGACGCCTGGCCGCGGCGCCTGCTCGTGAAGGGCGTCCTGTGCGTGGAGGACGCCCAGCTCGCCGCCGAGCACGGCGCCGACGGCATCTTCGTGTCCAACCACGGTGGGCGCCAGCTCGACGGCCTGCCTTCGACGATGGACGCGCTGCCCAACATCGCCGCTGCGGTGGGCGAGCGCATGGCGGTGATCGTCGACAGCGGCTTTCGCCGCGGCACGGATATCGTCAAGGCGCTGGCGCTGGGCGCGGACATGGTGTTTCTGGGCCGGGCGGCAATGTACGGCGTGGCCGCCGGCGGCGAAGCCGGCGCGCGGCGCGCGATCCAGCTGCTGCGCGCGGAGATCGACCGCGTGCTCGCCCTGCTGGGCTGCTCGTCCATCGAGGAGCTGGGTCCGGCGCACGTGCGCATGCCGGCCAAAGGCGCCGCCCCCGTGGTGCCCCTGGCCTTGCCCAAGCTGCGCACGGTCTGATGGACGGGGGCTGGCTGGTTGCCTTCCTCGGCGCGTTCATCGCCGCCCTTGCCGGCCTGTTCCTGTACGGCTGGCTGCGGCGCAAGGAAAAGCCGCCGCCCGGCGTCAAGCCGTTGCCCGACGACGACGACGATTGGCCGCGGTAGTACCTTCCCTAGCCGGAGCGCTCGAGGCGCGACAGCGCCGCGCGGCGCAGCGCCTCGCGGGCCGCTTCCTGGCCCTGCTCTTCCTCGATGGCCTGCATGTCCACGAACTCGGCCACCCCGAGCGCCTCCAGCGCCAGCGCGATGGCGCGGCGCGCCCCCGCCGACAGCGGCCGGTGCCGCACCCGGCAGCACACCACCGGGATGCCGCGCGCCGCTGGCCGCCCGGCGAGCGCGCCCAGGAAGTCGAACATGCGCGAGTCGTCGAAGCGCACGTTGCAGATGATGAGCCTTACGCCGCGCTCCACCTCGGTGAGCGCCTCTTCCACCGACTGCGCGCCGACCAGCTCGGCGTGCTCGTCCAGCACCTGGCGCACCGCGGCGATTCCCAGGCGGGTGCCGGCGACCAGCACGCGAGGCCGAGGTTCCATGGCATAAACCTACGCTCAATTTTGCCTACCGGTAAAGCAACGCCGCTTCTCTTTGCGTCCGCCAGGCGTCTTCGTCCGCACCGGCGAGCGCCTCGAGATCGCCCGGCGCCGCGGCCGGGTCGTCCACCCATTCGCGCAGCAGGCTCCCGCCGTTGATGACGTCGATCGGCCGGCGCCGGTCGTACTCGTAGAAAAAGTCACGCCACAGCTCGTAGTCCGGACGCAGGCGGCGCAGCGCCTTGAACGCGAGCGCGATCAGGCGCCAGGGACGAAACGCGGCGTGGCGGTAGCCCGGCTCGTCGACGTGGATCTGCACGCCGGCGCACAGCTTGCCGGCATGCTTGTGGAACGTCGGCTCGAAGGCGCATTCGCGCAGCCGGCAGCCTTGCAGCCACTGCGGCGCGAGGCGCTGCATCTCGCCGAGCAGCCGCCGCGGCTCCAGGTCCGGCGCGCCCCACAGCTCCAGCGGCCGGGTGGTGCCCCGCCCTTCCGACAGCGTGGTGCCCTCCAGCATCACCGTGCCGGCGTAGCACCGTGCCATCCACAGGTTGGGCGCGTTGGGGCTCGGATTCACCCACGCGCGCTCGCCGAGCGGCCAGCCGAAGCCCGGCCCTGCGTCCGGCGTCCAGCCTTGCATCTGAATGACCTCGCATTTCAGGCTTAGATTCAACTGGGAAACAAACCAGCGCGCGAGCTCGCCCATCGTCAAGCCATGGCGCATCGGCAGGGGGCCGGCGCCCACGAAGCTTTCCCAGCCCGGCCGCAGCAGCAGGCCTTCGACCGGCCGCCCCGCGGGGTTGGGCCGGTCGAGCACCCAGACTTCCTTGCCGTGCGCGGCGGCGGCTTCGAGCACGTAGCGCAGCGTGGTGATGAAGGTGTAGATGCGGCAGCCCAGGTCCTGCAGGTCCACCAGCAGGACGTCGAAAGTCTCCATCATGGCCGCGGTCGGCCGGCGCACTTCGCCGTACAGGCTGAATACCGGGATGCCATGCACCGGGTCGGCGAAGTCGGGCGACTCCACCATGTTGTCCTGCTTGTCGCCGCGCAAGCCGTGCTGCGGGCCGAGCGCCGCCGTGAGGCGCATGCCCTCGAGGGCGGCGAGCGCGTCGAGCGAATGCACGAGCTCGCGCGTCACCGAAGCCGGGTGCGCGAGCAGCGCGACGCGGCGGCCCCTCAAGCGCTTTTGCAGCGTGCGCTCCTCGAGCAGGCGGTCGATGCCGAAGTTCATGCAAGCTCCAGCGCGAAGGCTTCGCGATTGTGGAAGTCGGGCCTGCCGGGCGCGTGGCGCAGCGCCCAGTACGACAGCGTGCCGTCGCGCTCCTCGATCACCGCGGACAGGCCCAACAGGAGATTTTCTGCCGGCAGAGCGAGCGCCGCGGTCAACTCGAGGGTCTGCCGCGAAGCCTTCACGGCGATGCCGGGGTCCGCTATTTCCATCGGCGTGCCGTCGCGGTAATCCGTGAACGCGTAGGCCGCCCAGTCTCCCGAAGGCGAGAAGTTGAATTCATGGTACGCCGGCTTCCCCGGGCGCGCGACGAAAGCTTCGCAGCAGGTGTGCTGCCAGAGCGGGCGCAAGCCGCGCGGCGGCAGCCGCAAGGCGTCGATCGTGCCGAGGATGCGGTAGGCGAACAAAAGCGTGCCGCCGGTGCGTTGCAGATCGATATCGATGGCGCGCACCGCGCGGCAGGGGCTTTCGGGATGGCAGGCGAGGCTCGGCATCGAATTCACAGCACCTCGTTAAACACATAGCACGCATTGTCTTTGAGCCGGTGCCAGGCGCCGCGCTTGGCCCAGGACGCGTGGTCCAGCTCGACGCAGTGCTGGCGGTCCCGCTCGAAGATCTCTTCCAGCCGCCGCGCCAGCGCGGGATCGAGGAAGCCCAGGGTGATCTCGTCGTTGGTCTCGAAGGAGCGATCGTCGAAATTGCTGGAGCCGATCGCGCACCAGACGCCGTCGACCGTCATGACTTTCTGGTGCAGCAGGGTCTTGCGGTATTCGAACAGGCGCACGCCGCCCGCGAGCAGCCGGTCGAAGTTGCGGTGCGCCGCGTGCTGCACTATGCGCATGTCCGAAGCGCCCGCCGAGGGCATCATGATGCGCACATCGACGCCGCGCTTCACCGCCCGCGCCAACGCATCGATCGCTGCCGGCTCCGGAATGAAATAGGGGTTCTGGATCCACAGACGCTTGCGCGCGCAGCACAGGGCTACATGGTGCAGTATCTTCACGGCGGGCGCCGAGCCTTCCGGCTTCACGCTCGCCATGTGCGCGGCTACGTCGCCCGCGCGCTCCAGCGGCGGGAACACATGGTGGCCGACGAACAGCTCGCCGGTTTCCTCCACCCAGTTCTCGCTGAACGCCGACTGCACCGCGTGCACGATCGGGCCGCGCAACCTCACCGACAGGTCACGAAAGTGCTCGGCGTCCTGCGCCGCCCCGAGCCAGGCGTCTTTGACGCAGTGCCCGCCCACGAATGCGATGCGCCCGTCGATCACCGCGATCTTGCGATGGTCGCGCTCCGCAAGCACGCCGATGTTCTTCCAGGTGCGCGGGTGGTAGCGTGCCACCTTGCACCCGGCGTCCTCCATTTGCCGCGCTACGGCTTCCCCGATCTTCCTGCCGCCCTGCGCATCGACCAGCACGCGCACCTCCAGCCCCGCGCGGGCGCTCCGCGAAAGAGCCGCGGCGATACGCCGCCCCAGCGTCCCGTCCTGCCACAGGAAGGTCTCGAAGTGCACCGAGCGGCGCGCCGCGGCGATGTCTTCGAGCAGCCGGTCGAAAAAAGTACCGTCCTCGAGCAGCTCGACCGCGTTGCCGTCGATGGGCATGCCCAGGGACAGGCCGGACAGCGACCCTATCAGCTGCTCGAACGGCAGCCCGGATTCAATGTCGAGCCGCGGGTTGCGGTGGCGCTTGATCGACCAGATGGCCAGGCCAAGCAGCGCAACAAGCAGCAGCAGAACTGCCACCACTACATAGGGCGTGGCCGAAGCCTCAGCCAAGCTTGCCCGCGAGGTCGACGAAGCTTTCCGCGGCCACATCGACACAGGAAGGGTCGGCCGCCAGATCGCTCGTCTGGCCCGGGCCATGCTCCCGCGGGCGCGGCACGAAAGCGGTCGCGAGGCCCTGCGCCTTGGCCGCTTTCAGATCGCCGTTGTGCGCCGCCACCATCATCACCTGCCCCGGCGGCAACGCAAGTTGCCGGCACGAGGCGAGGTAAGCCTCGGGCATTGGCTTGTAGGCGCGCGCGGTTTCCGCGCCCAGGATGCAGTCCCACGGCAGGCCGGCGCGCTTGGCGAGGTTCACCATCAGCGCGATGTTGCCGTTCGAGCACGGCGCGATGATGCGCTTGCGCTTGAGTCGGGTGAGGCCTTCCACCACGTCTGGCCAGGGATCCAGCCGATGCCAGGCGCGGTTCATGTGGTCTATGTCCGCCTCGGACAGCCGCGGCACCCGGTAGCGCTCCAGGAGGGCGACCAGGCTTTCCCGGTGCAGCACGTCGAGGAGGGTCCAGCCGCGCCGCCCGGAGCGCACTTCCTCCATGGCGGGCTGGTAGAGCTTGCGCCACTCGACGGTGAACTCAAGCCAGTCGAGCGGCGGCAAATCGCGCTGGCGGGCAAAGGCGGCGAGGTCCCGGCTCACGCTGGTGCGCCAGTCGACCACCGTGCCGAACACATCGAACAGGCAGGCGCGGATCTCCACGGCCGCCCGCGGTGACTGCTAGCCGCCCGCCCGGTAGGCCCGGCCGCGCTTCTTGCCGCGCGAGATCGCGCCCTTGCGGGACACCGAGCCGTAGTTGTTGCTGTTGTCGGCCATTTCTTTCGCGCGCAGGCGCTGGCCCTTTTCGGCCTCGGTCTCGCGGGCGAGTGCCGCCCCGTATTTGCGTTTCATGCTGGCTCCGGAAAAAGGCGTGACGATAGCAGATTGCGGGGCCTCAGCCCCACAGCATCCACCACGCCGCCGCGAAGGCAAAAGGCAGGGCAAGCGCGAACGTGCTGATGGCGCGCATGCGGTTATGCTCGCCCGGGTCCACCTCGACTTTGCGATGCAGCCGCACCGCGCGCTCGCGCGCCGCCTTCTTGATAAGCAGGTACTCGGCGCTCACCAGGAGCGCGGCGAGGCCGAGGCCGATCAAGCCACCTTCGAGCCAGACGGGCATAGTGGCGCTAGCCTAACGTATCCAGAAATAGCTGCAAGGCGGCGCCGGCAAAGCGGTGCATGTTGGCCAGCCGGTCGGCGCTGCCGGTGCTCAGCGTGACGGCGCGCTCCGCCGGGCCCGACACGGCTAGGCAGGCATGGCCCGCCGGGTCGCCGTAGCGGTTGCCGCCCGGGCCGGCGGCGCCGGTCTCGCCCAGGCCCCAGCTCGCCGCCATGTGCTCGCGGATGAACCGTGCGCGCACCAGCGCGTTGCCCTCGGTGGCCGAGCGGAACCCGCCGAGTATCTTTTCATCGAAGCCGCGCAGCGCGTGCCAGCCCTGCTTCGTATAGATGACGGTGCCGCCCAGGCACCACGCGGAGGCCCCGGGGACCGCGAGCAGCGCCGCCGTGATCAGCCCGCCCGCCGAAGACTCGGCCACCGCCACCGTCTCCTTGCGCGCAATCAGCAGCGCCGCCACGCGCTCGGCTTGCGCCACCAGCTCACGCACGCGCCGCCCCCAGTCCGAGCCGCAGCGCGAGCCACAGCGCGAGCAGCCCCGCGGCGACGCTCAGCGCGACGTTCGATCCGGCCACCAGCAGCTCGCCTTTGCGCAGCAGGTGCATCGTCTCCAGGCCGAACGCCGAGAAGGTGGTGAACCCGCCCAGCAGCCCGGTGAACAGCAATAGCCGCGCGTCGGCGGAAAGCATCTCGTGCTTCTCCGCGAGCCCGGCGAGCAGGCCGGCAATCAGGCAGCCCGCCACGTTGACGGCAAAGGTCCCGGCCGGGAATTTCCAGTCCATCGTGTGGTGCAGCACCCAGCCGGACACCTTGTAGCGCGCCATGGAGCCGAGGGCGCCGCCCAGCGCAACGAGAAGCACCGCTTTCATGTCATCTCCTTTTCGCCATCCTAAAGGAGCTCAATGCCGAAGCGGCGCAGCAGGATGGCGAATACGACGATGCACGCGGCCGTGAGCAGCACGCAGGCGAGCAGCGCCGGCCAGAAGCCCAGGCGCGGCAGGAGGGGCGGAAACGCGAGGAACATCGGCAGCGTCGGCAGCACGTACCAGAAGGTGTACCAGGCGTGGTTCGCGAGTTTTTCCTGCGACTGGCGCTCGACGTGCAGCCAGATGAGCGCGAGCACCGTGACCAGCGGCAGCGCCGCGATGAGACCGCCCAACCGGTCGCTGCGCTTGGCGACTTCCGAGACCAGCACGACGATCGCAGCGGTGGCTGCGTACTTTGCGATAAGCCAGCCCATGCGCGCTCCAGGAAGTTAGAGCCGAGAATCTTGCACGCGGCGCTTGCATTTCCGCAAAGCCGATAGCATGATGCTCAGCGAATCTAAGAAGAAGGGCTCGTTACCCTCTGAAAAGAATGAATACAACGCTGGTGCTGAATCCCAAGGGCGGGTCGGGCAAGACGACCATCACGCTCAACCTGGCGAGCTACTTCGCCTCGCTCAACGTTCCGACCGCGGTGATGGACTACGACCCGCAAGGGTCGAGCCTCAACTGGCTGCGCCTGCGCCCGCCGCATGCGAACAAGGTCTACGGCGCCAACGCCGCCAAGCAGAAGGGCACCCGGCTGCGCAGCATGGCGATGTACGTGCCGCCGGACACGCAGCAGCTCATCATCGACGCGCCGGCCGGCGCCTCGGGCACTCTGCTGCAGGAGATGCTCGACCGCGCCAATTGCGTGATCGTGCCGGTGCCGCCCTCGGCGATCGACCTGCATGCCACGGCCAACTTCATCCGCGAGGTGCTCCACAGCGCGAGGATGCAGGCGCGCAACCTGCCGGTGGCGATCGTCGCCAACAAGGTGCGCCGCTCCATGCCGCGCTACCAGCCGCTCGACTGGTTTCTCGAATCGCTCGAGCTCACTCTGACCGCCCGGCTCATCGATTCGGACGTCTACCTCAAGGCGGTGGAAGCCGGCTTCGGGATCTTCGAGATGTCGCCCTCGCTTGCCGCGGCCGAGTGCCAGCAGTTCATGCCGATCGCCGAGTGGGTGGAGAACCAGAGCAGCACCGGCCATGCGCCGCGGCCCGAGGACAACGTGTACGCGCTGGCGCGCGGCGCTCAGCGCTGAGCGAGCAGCTCCCGCCGGATCTCGCGCAGCTTCGCCTTGACGCGCCGCGCGTTGTCGGCGCCCATGCGCATCATGATCTTCTGCCCGGCGGAGCGGTTCTGCAGGTCCTCGTCGGCGTACTCATAAAGCACCTTGGGCTGGATGAGCTGCGGCGGCTCGGCGAGCTCCGGCGCGGCGAGCAGGTTGTCGATCGCCTCCACCAGCCGGTCGTTGAAGTGCCGGTTCGGAAAGCCGAGCTCCGCATAGGCCTGCTGGAACAGCGGATACGCGTCGACATAGCGCTGCACCAGCGCGCGCGTGTCCAGTGATTCGAGCACCCGCACGTAAGGCGCGTAGCGCGCCTGGTTCTTCGGCCCCGGGACGAAGCGGCCGGGCACCGGCTCGACCGGCATGACGCGCGTGGGCGCAGTCTCGCGAGGCAGGTTGTCCACCGTCGCCACCACGTTGCGGATGAGCTGAGTCGGGCGCACCAGGGCGTCGAACGCCTTGCGCCCCACCAGGCCGCTTGCCGACTCGCGCATCATGGGATCGCTGTTTTCCAGCGTGGGCAGCGGCTTGGCCGCCGCACCTTCCGGCGCAGGCGCCGGTGCCGGCACCGGGTAGCGCACCACCGGCTCTTCTTCCTGAGGCGCCGCGGCGGGCGGCTCGGGCGCCGCGATAGGCTCGGGCTGCTGGGACATGAGCGGCTGGTCCTGCTGCCAGAAGTAATAGCCGGCGCCCGCGCCGAGCAGCACGATCATCAGCACCCACAGCCACCACGGGCTGGACGAAGGCTCGGGCGGCCTTACATACGGGCTGTCGTCACGCGCGGACCATTGCTCCATTGCAGCCTCCAGTATCCACGCGGCCCCTTAAGCGCGCCTTAAGGGCTCAGCGCGCCAGCGGGTCCGGGCGCAGCTGGAAATGCACCGCGAGCGGCAGGCTGCCCTTGCCGCCTTCGCGCAGCCACGGCGTGCGGTCTCCGCTGGTGGTCCACAGCCCGCGTCCTTTCCAGCCGGCGCTCGCGTCGTCGATGCGCCCGTCGAAGCCCTTGGCGTAGAAGCCCATCGGGTAAGGCACGCGCAGCACCACCATGCGCCCGTCCTTGAGGGCGATCAGCCCGTCGTTCAGGTTGCCGGTGGACATCGGCACGTTCTCGCCCAGGCCGAAGGTATTGTGCTGGTCGACCCAGGTGTAATAGCTCGACTCGGCGCTGTTCTCGCCGATGCCCGTGAAGCCCGGGCCCGGATACTGGTGGAACGCCCAGCCTTCCGGACAATGGTCGCCGGTTGCCTTGGGGCCGTTCAGCGGCGCCTTGCACTTGCGCCGGTCGAAGCTGCCCAGGTGGCCGCTGCCGAGCGAGACCCACACCACGCCCTGGCGGTCGATGTCGCCGCCGCGCGGCCCGAAGCCGGGCTTGGGGACGTAGAAGACCTCGGAGAGCTGCGTCTTCGGGTCGAAGCGCAGCACGCCGCCGCGTCCGGCGAAGACGCCGACCGTGTACCAGATGGAGCCGTCGGCCGGGTTGGGCATCACCGCGTAGGTGCCCGAGCCGCCGGTCACGCGCGCGTCCTTGGCGGCGTCGGCGGGCTGGTCGGGCTCGGTGTGCGGATCGCGCCTGCCGTTGCCGTTGGTGTCGAGCACCATGACCGACCAGCCCTGGGAAGCGGCCGCATCGCCGGTCTGGTCGAGCTTCTTCGTATCGACCCAGCCCAGGACCGGGCCGCCGCCGCTGGTCCACAGCGTGTCGTTCGCGTCGTAGCCGAACTGCAGATGGTGCGAGCCGAAGCAGGTGTCCACCGGCGCGTATTTCATGGTTTTCGGGTCGAGCACGGCGAGCTGGCGCACGTTGCGCTCCAGCGGGAAGGCCTTCGCCGAAGGATGCGCCGATCCCTTGCCGCAGAACTGCGGATTGGCCGGCCCGCGCACCGCGGCCGCGAGCCACAGCCGGCCGCGCCGGTCGAACATGGAGTTGTGGTTGTTGGCCTTCGAGTCCCACAGCTTTTCCTCGCCCCAGTAGGGCGAGGGCTGCAGCGGCTTTTCGATCGCCGCGTGGCCCGGGCCGAGCGCCTCGGGCGTCTCCGGATCCACCGGCGCCTTGAAGTAGGTCACGGTATGCGTCTTCGGATCCAGGATGGGAAGCATGTCGGTCGCATATTCCGGCGAGCCGAACAGCGGGCCGTAGGCGTTTACCGTCGGATAGCGGCGGTCGGAAGCGATGAGGTCATGCAGGTACTTCTTCGGCTCGCCCCATTCCCACCAGGTCACCACGATATTGCGCTCCACGCCTTCGGGGCGCGGCGGCTTCGCGTGCGGCAGCTCGCCGTTCGCCACGCGATCGGTCCAGTCGGCGAGGTACTTGAACGGCGCGCCGCCGAGCTTGCCGGCGAGCGGGTTGATCATGAACGGCGCCGCCTGCCCGGACTGCACGCGCCGCATCCACGCCTCTTCGCCGGACTTGATGTCGGCGAGCGCGGCCGGAAACGTGCGGGTGGACGCGTTGCCCATCTGGTGGCAGCCGACGCACGCCTGGTTTTTCATCGTGGTGAGCCAGTCGCTTTGCGTGATGTGCCTGGGGATGTTGCTCGCGCCGCCGAACTCGCTTTCCCCGGGGATCTTCATCATGGAATACCAGTAGATGGCCGGGTAGTAATGCGCCGCCGCGCGCTCGTCGGGCGCCGGCACGGCGGTGTGGTTCAGCACTTTGCCGGGCACGGCGCGCAGCTTGGGCGAGTCCACCAGCCCGTAACCGCGCACCCAGACGCTGTAATTGGCTCTTGGCAGGTCTGGAACAAGATAGCGGCCGCGCTCGTCGGTCACGACGATGCGGGCGAAGCGGGTGGGGAGGTCGGTGGTTTCGGCGATCACCCACACGCCGGCTTCAGGCCCTTTCGGCCCGCTGACCACGCCGCCGATGTCGCTCGCTCCGGGATTGACCTGCGCGCTTGCGCCCGCGCTGAAAACCAGAGCCGCCCAGAACCCGCTTTTCATGACCATCTCCTCCGAAATGGAGGTGACAGTCTACGAGGCTGTCGGCGAAAACTCCACGGCCCGCGCCAGCACGCGCGCCTGCTCCAGCAGCGAGGCGCTCGCCGTGTCCGTCTGCTCGACCAGCCCGCCGGTGCGCCGGGTACCCGCTTCCATGTGGGTGAGCGAGGCGGCGATCTGCTCGATGCCGGCGTGCTGCTCCTGGGAGGCGCGCGAAATGTCGGCAACGAAAATCGAAACCTCCTCGGCCATGGCAAGGATGCCGGTAATGGCGAGCCCGGCTTCATAGGCGAGCTTCGCTCCGATCGCGGTCTTTTCCACCCCTTCGCTGATCATGGTCTTGATTTCCTTCGCAGCGCTCGCCGAGCGCTGCGCCAGCGCCCGGACCTCGGTCGCCACCACGGCGAAGCCGCGCCCCTGCTCCCCGGCGCGCGCCGCCTCGACCGCCGCGTTCAGCGCGAGCAGGTTCGTCTGGAAGGCGATGCCGTCGATCACCGCGACGATGTCGGCCATGCGCTTGGACTGGGTGCGGATGTCGTCCATCGTCGCAATCACGCGCTCGACGATGCGATTGCCGTTGTCCGCTGCCTCGGTCGCCTTCACCGCGAATTCGCTGGCCGCCCGGGCGTTGTCGGCGTTTTGCTTCACGGTGCCGGTCATCTGCTCCACGCTCGCCGCCACTTGCTGGATCGAGGAAGTTTGCTGCTCCGTGCGCTGGCCGAGCTCGCCGTTGCCGCGCGCGATTTCTTCGGCCGCCGCACCCACCGTCCTCGCGCCCTGCCGGATGTCGGCGCTCATGGCTTGCACTGTGGCCTGCAATCTTTGGAGCGCTTGCGCAGCCGCCAGGAGCCGCCGGAGCTCGCGCGCGAGCCAGAAAACCGCGACGCCGCTTACGCCGGCGGCGCCCGCCAGCGCGCCGAGGACCAGCGGCCGCCCGCCCAAGAGCGCAACCACTCCCAGCAACGCGGGCATGAGGAGCAGCGCTCCCACGCAGCAGGCAAGGCGGGTACGCATCCGGGCATCGGCCATCGCAGCATCGTACGCAGGCTTCGCGGCTTACCGGTATCGCAAGGGCCTGATTTAATGTCTTTTAACAGTATGGCTAGGCGGCTTTGAGCTGCGCCTCGAGCTCGCGCCGGCGCTCGGCGAATGCGGCGAGCGATTGCTCCAGCGCCGCGAGCGCCTCATCGGCCTTGTCGGGCGGCGCATCCCGGTAAGCCTGCAGCTTGGCGGTCACGTCCTCGAGCTGCTTTTGCAGCTCGCCGAAGCGCGGCCTGAGCTCGGTCTCCCGCGGCGCCGGCAGGCGGCGGATGCGCTCCTCGTCCTCGGCGAGCTGCTGGCGCAGGAGCACGAGGCGCCGCTCGACCAGGTCGTTCAGCTCGGCGCGCTGTGCCCGGATCTTCTCCTGCAGGGCCTGGCTGTGCGCCTCGGTGGCCTGGATGGAGGTGCGCGCCTGCTCGATGTCCTCGCGCGCGGCCTGCAGCGACTTGGATGCCTGCTGGGCCGGCGGGGGCTGGTCGCGATCGCAGGCGGCCAGCAGCCCCGCGGCGCCGATGCAGGCCAAGGCCATGCGCACCGGGATCATCGGGAAAGCGCGATGCGCACGCGCTCGGCGAGGGCAAAGCGGCCCGACGCACCATGGTCCCAGCGCTCCACCGTGCAGGCGCCCTGCCCGGAGCGCACCAAATTGACGGAATTCGCCTCGGCGCCGGGGCGCACGCGCCGCGAGACCGCCGTCCCGGCCTGCACCGCCCACAGCGGACGCACCAGATCAGGCAGCCGCTCGGCCACCGGACGCACGTACGGCAAGTGGATGTGGCCGCCCATCAGCAGGTCCGCGCCGGCAGCCGCCCAGGCGCGCGCCGCGGCGGCATGGCCGCGCAGGAGATTGGCTTCGTCGGTACCGCTGGGCACATGCATCGGATGATGCGTCACCACCACGCGCAGCTTTTGCGGCGGGCACCCCGCCAAACGGCGCGCGACCCGCTCGATCTGGCGCCCGGACACTTCGCCGTGCTTGTGCCGGTGCACGCGCGTGGTGTTGACGCCGACGACCAGCAGGTTCTGGTCCTCGTACGAGGGCTCGAGGTCCGCGCCGAACGCGCGCGCGTAAGCCGCATAAGGCTGCACCAGGCGCGCCGCGACATTGAAAAGCGGCACGTCGTGGTTGCCCGGTATGGCGAGGATCGCGGGCGCGGCGAGGCGCTCCACCAGGCGGCGGGCCGCGTCGAATTCGATGCGCCGCGCGCGCTGCGTGATGTCGCCCGAAAGCACCACCAGGTCCGGGCGTTGCACGGCGGCAAGCTCGAGCAGCGCCTCTACGGCCGGCGCGCGCTCGGTGCCGAAATGCGTGTCCGAAACCTGAAGCAGCAGGCTCATCCCGCGCCGCCGGCGGGGCGCAGCAGCCGCAGCCGCCTGGGCGCCACGCGAAAGCGCAGCGGCAGCTTGAGGCGCAGGCTTTCTCCGTCGGCAGCCACCTTCACGAGGGGCGGCCGCCGCGACGCGCGCAGCGGCGCCACTTCCATCTCGTCGAACGCGAATGCCTCCACGCCGGCGGCCTGGCCCAAGCGTCCGACCGCGCCGTAGAGCAGGATGTCCAGCATGCCCCACGGACCGGTGGGCCGCACGCGGATCGCGGCAAGCTGGCCGGCCTCCACCGCCTGCGCTTCCTTGATGCCCAGGCGCGCGAGCTGCAGCGGATTGTTGCCCACGAACAGGGTGGAGATGCGCTGCCTGCGGCCTTCGCCGCGCGCCGTAATGCGCATGACGAGCTTGGGATGCGTGCGCGCGAGCAGGGTCCACAGGGCGGCGATCAGCGCGACCCAGCGGGTGCGCCCGTATTGCTGCTTGAACGCCTCGCGATCCTCGAGCAGCCGCGGATAGAAGCCGAGGCTCGCGTTGACCAGGAAGACGTGCCCGTTGACCAGCCCGACCTGCACCGGGTGCTCGCTGCCGTGGACGAGCACCGCGGCGGCTTGCGCCGGCTCGAGCGGGATGCCGTTCTCGCGCGCGAAATAGTTGAACGTGCCCAGCGGCACCACGCCGAAGCGCACATCCGCGTCGAGCGCCGCGTGCGCCACGCTGCTCAGCGTGCCGTCGCCGCCCGCGCCGGCCAGGATCCCATCGCAGCCGGACGCCAGTCCCGCCGCCCGCGCCGCGGCGGCCGCAAGGTCGCGCCCTCGCGCGACTTTCAGCACGTCATAGGGCCGCCCGGCGGCCTGCAAGGTGGCCTCGATGTCGCGGAGTGCCTCCGCACGATCGCGGCGGCCCGACCCGGTATTGAGGACGACGAAGACCTTGCCGGGGACTGCTACCAAGACATCAGCGCAGGACGTCTCGAGTGCTGGTGATGAGCACGCAGGTGCAGCCGGTCTCGCTCCACACGCGTTTGTCGCCCGTGCCGGCTTCGGCCCGGTTGTAGTCGCCGGGGTAGAGCTTGCGCTCGTCGATCCACAGCTCGCCGTCCAGGAGGTGGAGCTCCTCCACGCCGGCATGGGTGTGAGGCGGGTACTCGACGCCCGGCGCGAGGCGCACCAGCATGCTGACGCGGTTCCTCTCGCTATCCGTGGCGAGCAGCTTGCAGAATATGCCCGGAGCCACTTCCTCCCATTCGGGCTCACGCCATTGCCGCGAGGCCGGCAGCACCGGATCGCCGCCCGCCTCGGCCGCGATGCGGCGCGCGAGGCGTGCCTGCAGCGATGCCGATGGACGCAGCACGTCGGCGGGCCAGGCAACGAAGGCATCGATCGCCGGACGCAGCGCCTCCATTTCCTGCCGGCAGGGCGCGCAGGAGGATAGGTGAGCTTCGATCGCCGGCACGTCGCCCGCCGGCACCGCCTGCATGGCATAGGCGCAGACCCGCTCTGCCTGCTCGCAACGATTGCGCTCGGGCGAGCTCATGATCCCTTCGGTGCGGCGGCGGACAGAGCCTGCCGCAGCTTGTGCAGTCCGGACCGGATTCTTGTCTTCACCGTGCCCAGGGGCTGGTTCAGCCGGGCGGCCACTTCGGCATAGGTCAATTCGGAAAAGAAGGCGGTCTCGATCGCCTGCCGCTCGTCCGGCGTCAGGACCGCCAGGGCGCCTTGCAAAGCGCGCACGTCATCCTTGAACGCCAGCGCCTCGTAGCAGTCGTGCGTTCCGATCACCGGCAAATGCTCGCCCGCCTGGGGGTCGACGCGCTTCTTGCGCTGCTCGAAGCGCAGCCGGTCGATGGCCCGGGACCGGGCCTGGTTCATTATCCACCCCAGCACCGTACCGTTCGCCGGGTCGTAGCTGGGCGCCCGGCGCCAGATGTCGTGAAACACATCCAGGGTGAGCTCTTCGGCGGTTTCCCGGTTCCGAGTGATGCGCACGATCAGCGTGAAGACAACCCGATGCGCCCGCTCATACAGGGCCTGCAGCGCAGGCTGATCGCCCGCGGCGATGGACCGGACGAGCACCACCCAGGTCTCTTCGGATACGAGCGTCTTCGGCCGGTTCGCGTAGAGAACGTCGCCGAGGGTTCCCGGCGAGTCATCGCGCCCGTCCTGTTCGAGATGTTGCGCCGCTTCCACGGCCGGGATTGTGCGGCCATTCAGTCACCTTCGACAAGCCTTCGGCCGGCGGAATGCTGCAGCGCAGGCGGACCGGCCGACGTCAACAACCGGCTTTGGCGGTCCTCCAGGATGATGTCCACCGCGCGAAGCAGCAGTACGTCGGGCAATTCGTGGCTGTCGGCCATGAACTTGGAGAGCAGCGTTGGGCTGATGCCCAGACGCAAGGCGAGCGCCTTGTTGCCTCCGACGGCCTCGGACGCGGCTTCCAGCAGCTTCACCGTGGTCTCGCTCACCCTGGCTAAACGTCAACCGGGCGATTCCGGATTGGCCTTGATCACTTTCGGGTCGTGGGCAACACTGCGGCCTTGCCGATCAACAAGCCAGAGGAGAACAGACATGCCACGATCGATCGTCGCCGCATGCGCCGCATTCACGCTCGCCTTGGGCGCCGCCGCGGGTGCCGGCGCGCAGGACGCGAGCTACCCCAGTAAGCCGGTCAGGCTGCTGATCGGCTTCCCGGCCGGCGGGCTGCTCGACACGGTATCGCGCATCGTCGGCGAGCGGATGGCGGCGCTGCTCGGCCAGACGTTCGTCGTGGAAGCGCGTCCCGGCGCCGGCGGCCTGGTCGCCACCACTGCGCTCGCCAAGGCCGCGCCCGATGGCTACACGCTGATGATGATCAACGACAACCACGCGCTCAATCCCTACATCCTCAAGGAGGTGCCGTACGACAGCGTCAAGGACTTCGCGCCGATCGGCTTCGTCGGCAGCACGCCGCTCGTGTTCAACGCCCACCCGGGACTGGGCCTGAAGTCGATCAAGGACCTGGTGGAGCTGGCGAAGGCGAAAAACGGCAACCTCACCTACGGCTCGGTGGGCCCGGGCAGCCTGCCGCATCTGAGCACGGCGCTCTTCGCGCGCGCGGCCGGGATCAGCATGACGCACGTGCCCTACAAGGGCGGCGCGCCCGCCCTCATCGATCTCGTCGGAGGGCACTTGAACACCATGATGACCTCGCTCGTGGTCAGCAAGGGCCATATCGACGCGGGCCGCCTCACGCCGCTCGCGGTGGCGTGGAAGCATCGCCTGGAGCCGATTCCCAACGTGCCCACCATGGCCGAAGGCGGCTATGCGTTCGACGCCGCGTACTGGTTCGGCCTCATGGCCCCGGCCGGCACGCCGCCCGCCGTGGTCGGCAAGCTCGAGAAAGCGCTCGCCGACACCGTCGCCCAGCCTGCGGTGCGCGCGCGCCTGGCCGAAATGGGCACCATCGTCACCCCGATGAACGGCAAGGAGTTCGGCGCTTTCATCCAGAGCGAGATGGCGAAGTGGCAGGACGCCGTGCAGAAAGCCAACGTGAAGATCGAGTGAAGGCGTCAATAGGACATCCGGTCTACTCGATCCCGTGATGCCGGCACTACCCCGCGTGGCTAGATGAGCTCGTCAGTCCATCGCGGGGAGCAGGCATGCGCAGCAGGCGGGTTCGGGCATTCGCGCTTGTCGTTGCAGCTTCCCTCCCCTGTGCCGCCAGCGGCTCCGACCGCGCCGATCCCGATGATGCCGCCAGGCTGCCGGCGCTCGGCGCGGGCGTTTCGATCACCGCCCTGATTGCGGCGGGCGCGGCGGCGACGCTGGCCCTGTCCCGCCGCAGCGACAAAACCGAATCCGTCGCAAGCGAGGCGCCGCGCACGCGAAGCTATTCCAGCGCAGCGGACTTCCGTACGTCCGAATATGCCGCGCAGCACGGCCTGCGCATAGTCGGCGCGGACGCCTTGTACTTCAACGGCCACGAACGCTGGTATGCGGGTGCCGCCTCCGACCCCGCCGCCGGCACCGGCGTCGGCGTGAAGGTCGCGGTCGGCGACACCGGCATCAATGCGCGCGAGGCGGCGACCGGCGGCGTGATCGCCATCGATGCCGCGGCGAGCTACGACTACGTGAACAACCGCTCGGGCTCCGCGGCCGACGACTACGGGCACGGCACGCACGTCGCGGGCATAATCGCCGCGCCGAAGAATGCGGCGGGCATGCATGGCCTCGCCTACAACGCCACCGTGGTGAACTTCAAGATCGGCAATTCGGCCGGCCTGATCACGGCAAGTGACGCGCAGCGCGCCGACATGCTGTATCGCGCGGCGCGGGCGGGCGCCATGATCATCAACAATTCCTGGGCCTCGGGAAGCGCCATCACCGCGTTCAGCCTCGAGCAGCTGCAGCCGTCCATGCGCAGCATGATCGACGCCTCGCGCTGGTACGTGGCGAACGGCGGCGTGGTGGTATTCGCCGCGGGCAACGCCGGCGCCTCGCAGCCCGCGGTCGAAGCCGGCCTGCCGCACCTCGTCAGCGGCATACGCGCCGGCTGGCTCGCGGTCGTGGCGGTCGACGGCTCGGGCGTGCTTGCCGGCTACAGCAACCGCTGCGGCGTCGCGGCGGCGTGGTGCCTGGCCGCGCCGGGCAGCGGCGTGTATTCGATGTACAACGACGGCGGTTATGCGGGCATGTCGGGCACCTCGATGGCCGCCCCGCATGCCGCAGCCGCGATCGCGGCGCTGAAGAGCATGTTCCCGAATTTGAGCTACCTGCAGATCCGCGAGCGCCTGCTGCATACGGCGAACCGCAGCGGCGCCTACGCCGATGCCGCGAGCTACGGGCAGGGGCTCATGGACGTCGGCGCAGCCTCGTCGCCGGTCGGCGGGGTGGCGCTGCCCACCGGCGCGTCGGCGAGCGGCGCCACCGCCTCGGTCGCGGGCAGCGGCATCGAGTTCCAGGCCGGCGCGCTGCGCGCCCTGGGCATGCAGGACCGTGTTCTCGTGCTGGACAACTTCCAGCGGGCTCCCTTCTGGGTGCCGGCGCGGACGTTCTTCCGCGAGGCGGTGCCGCGCCTGGTCGAACGGCAATGGGCGTCGCTCCGGTCGCGCGGGCCGGGCAGGAACGCGGTCGCGGCGGACATCGCGGGCTACCGCTTCGGCTTCTCGAACGGCGCGGGCGGCGAGGCGCTGCTCGGCTCGCAGCTCGAGCTCGCCTGGGTGCCGCACCTTGCCGCGCCGGCGGTCGATTCGGTCGCGATGGGCTACGCCGTCCGCCTCGGCGGCATGCGCATCGGGCTGCTCGGCAGCGTGCCCGCGCTGCAGGAAACGAGCGAGCGAACCCTGGAATCCTCGAGCCTCGGCAGCCGCAAGGCCTTCGGCATGATCGCGCAGCGCCGGGCCGCGGCGACGACGTATGGCGTGTCGCTGGCCATGGCGGACGATTTCGATCGTCCGCTCGGCATGGCGACGCGCGGCGCCTTCGGCGTGGACGCCAGCACCGCCTTCTCGAGCGGCGCCTTCGTGGAGCAAGAGCTCGGCCGCGCGACCACGCTCAGCGCCTCGCTGGAAATCTCGCACCATCGCCAGCGCTCGAGCGGGCCGCTCAGCGCGCCGGGCTTCGCCGTCAGCTCGGCGAGCTTCGGCGCCCGCACCCGGCTGGGCGCCGGCACCGCGCTATCGGCGAGCCTGAAGCATGAATGGAGCGGCGGCGAAGCCGCGCGCCTGCAGCTTCCGCTGACCATCGACGAGAGCGGCGCGATCGGCAGCGTGACCTACGCCCTGCCCTACGACCTGCTGCTGGGGCGCACCGCGTTCACGCTGCGGCTGGACCATCGCCTCGCAAAACAGGTGGACCTGCGCGTCGCTTTGACCCACGAGCGCTACGGATTCGGCGCTTCGGTGACCGGCATGGCGGCGCTTCTCGAGATTACTGCGGACTAGTTTTCCGAGTCGCCGCAGGGAACAGCCGGCGCTCGATCACGGCGCCGGTCATGCTTGCCGACGCGTCGGAGATAAGGTGGAGCACCGTCGGCACCACTGCCTCCGGCGCGGAGATGCCGACGGAAGCTTCGTACATCGCGCGTTCTTCGCCGCTCGCCACGTCGAGAAATATGGGAGAGGCCACGAGGCCGGGCGAAAGCACGTTCACACGGACGCCGTAGTCGCGTAGCTCGAGCGCGGCACACTTCGCCAGGCCGAGCAACGCGCCTTTCGAAGCGGCATAAGCTGCCGCGCCGGGCCAGCCCATGTTCACCAGCCCGGAGGTAAAGAGCAGGATGGCGCCGCTGCCCTGCTTCTTCATGACCGGTGCGAGCTCCCGCAGGCAAAAGAACGCCCCGTCGATGTTGACCGCCATGTGCCGGCGCCATTCGGCGTCCGAGATGAGCTCCAGCGGCGTGCGCTTCTGGATCGCCGCCGCCAGCACGGCCGCGTCGATGCGCCCGTGCTTTTCCACGATCCCGGAAACCAGGCGCCTTACGGTCTCAGGGTCGGATACGTCGGCGGCGGGAACTGAGTTCACGTCGGCCACCACCACGGTGGCGCCGGCTTGCGCGCAAGCGCGGGCCGTAGCGGCGCCGATGCCCGAGGCGCCGCCGGTGATAAGGACTACCGCACCCGAGAAGTCGTAGCCGACCTTCACTATGGAAGGATCGGCGGCTTGGGCAGGTAGCCCTCGCGGTAGATGTCGCTTACGGTCAGCTTGCGGCCGTTTATATCCACGTTGTCGTTGATGAACTGGACGGTGCGCGCCATTTTCTCGCGGTTCATCGAGCCGTAGCCGTTCTTCTCGGTGTCCGGCACGACCGCCAGACGGCGCACGATGCCCAGTTCTTCGACGATGATCTTTGGGTCGAGCGCCTTGACGTATTGCACCTGGATCTTGGCCGCCTCCTCAGGATTGTCTAGCGCGAATTTCCAACCACGCAGCGCCGCGCGGATGAAGCCGCGCACCACCTGCGGGTTCTGCTTCAGGAAGTCCTCCTTGACCCCGATGCCGTTCGCATAGATATCCAGGCCGTGGTCGCCGAGGAGCAGGCACTTCACTTCGGCGTCCTTTACCGCACGCTTAAGGCCCGGCTCGCTCATGACAAAAAGGTCTATCGCCTGGACCTTGCGCGCGGCAAGCATCGGCACGCGGGCCGAGCCGTCGATGTTGACTACCTTCAGCGTAGATGGGTCGAGGCCATGCATTTTCATGAACGCCTGGTGGATCTTCCACACGAAGGATGCGGTGCTCGAGCCGAACTCCAGCCCTACCATGTCCTTGGGGGAAGTGACGTTGGCGCCCGGGTTGAGCGAGAAAACGCAGTAGGGCGCTTTCTGGTAGTTCACTCCCACCATCTTGATGTTCCTGACCGCCTCGCCGCCCGCTACCAGGCTGGGCACGTCGATGAAGCCGAGCTGCGCGATGCCGGTCTCCACCCCCTTGATGACATCGGCGGTGCCCTTGGAAGGCACTACGGTGACGTCAAGGCCCTCCTCCTTGTAGTACCCCTTGGCGATGGGCACGTACCACGGCGCGTGGCGCCCAAGGGCGATGAAGTCCAGCATGAAGGTGATCTTGCGCTCCGCCGCCATGCCCGCCTGCGGCAGCATGGACAACGCAAGCGCGGCTACGAGCATTTTCGTACGCATAACGACTGCCCTCCTCCGTTGAATGGCCATGTTACTCCGGCTGGATTCCGGCGCTGCGCGCAGCGCCGGTCCAGCGCGCCAGCTCCCGCTTTACGTGCTCGGCGAATTCCTGCGGCGTCGAGCTCGCCGGGTCCACGCCGGCCGCCTGGAGTTTCTCGCGCAGCTCGGGCCGGCGCAGTACCGCGGAAAGATCAGCGCTGATCCTGGCGGCGAGCGCCGCAGGCATGCCGGCGGGACCGAACAGGCCCTGCCACGGCTGCACGTCGAATCCGGGCACTGCATCGCTGAGCGAGGGCACCTCGGGGAGCAGCGGCGAGCGCGACTCGCCGGTTACCGCCATGGCCTTCAGCCGGCCGGACTTGAAGTGCGGCATGAGCGTCGGCAGGTCGCCCATGACGAGCTGCACTCGGCCTTCGACGACGTCGGTCACTGCCTGAGCCGTACCCTTGTAGGGCACGTGGGTCATCTTCAGCCCAAGCGGCGCCGCGAACATTTCGAAGGCGAGATGTGAAACGCCGCCGGTGCCCGACGAGCCGTAGTTCAGCTCGCCGGGACGGGCTCTGGCAAGCGCAATTAGCTCCTGCAGCGAGCCGGCGGGGAGGCCGGAATGGGCGGCGAGCACCCAGTTCGCGCGCGTAACCTGGCTGAGCGGCGTGAAATCACGCACGGGGTCATAGAGCATCTTCTTGATGCTCGCGGCGTTCATGGCGTGCGACTGGATAGTGCCCAGGAGCACGGTGTAGCCGTCCGGTGAAGCGCGTGCCACGAGGTCAGCGGCGATCATCGCGGAGGCGCCGGGCTTATTCTCCACGATGACGGATTGCCGCCATTGCTGCTGCAGCCCTGCAGCCACCAGGCGCGCGGTGAAATCGGCGGGCCCGCCGGGCGGGTAGCCGACGACGAGGCGCACCGCCTTCGACGGAAAGTCCTGCGCCGCCGCCGCGCAGGACGCGCCGAGCATCGCCACCATCGCCACCATCAATAGGCGGCGAATCATGGCAAACCTCCGAACAGCATGATCGCCGCCTCTGCGATCCCCGCACGCTTCGCCTTCGCCTCGGCATACTCGGGCGAGTTGTAGTAGGCGCGCGCCTGCTCGGCAGTGTCCCATTCCGAGACTACGACGCGCTCGCCCGGCGCGCGGCCCTCGAGGATCTCGAGGGGCGCACCGCGCAGCAGGAACCGGCCCCCGTATTTCGCCGCGGCCTTGTTCGCGCGCGTGGCGTACTCCATGTACTGCTCCTGGTTCTTCACATTGACGATGGATACGAGATAAGCCGGCATTGCACTCCTTGATCAGTCGGGAATCACGGGCAGGAGCAGGTGCGAATCCCAGCGCCCGCCGATGTGCAGCGTATTGGTACCGCTGTTGTAGTCGCCGTTGTAGTGCGTGTACGGCGAGGAACCGAAGCCGTCGCGCGGCTGCACGTCGAGACGCAGGCGGTGGCCCCGGGCGAACACCATAGAGGTCGGCCATATTTCGACCACCACGCGCACGACCTCGTCCTTCTCCAGCCACTGCCGCTCATCGTGCGCGTGATACGGGCGCCATGGCTTCGAAAGGGTGCTGTCTTCCTTGCGGTGCGAGGCACGCAACCAGCCCTTGGCGACCGGCACCGGCTGACCCTGCTGCCCCATCTCCAAAACATCCTTGCCGTCCGGGTCGATGTTGCGCAACGTGACGAAAAGATCCATGTCGCGCGTGCTGCTCGACACCCACAGCGTCAGAGACAGGGGGCCGGTAATTTCCATCGGC
>DATACE010000163.1:0-10732 GCA_036259215.1 Burkholderiales bacterium
ATTTTCTGAAGGCGTCGACGGCCACCGCGGCCGCGGCGGCGGGAGGAAGCCTGTTCGCGGCACGTCCGTCTGCCGCGCACGACGGCGAGGGGCCGCCGCAGGACAGCGGCCGCAAAGGTAGGCGCTACCTCATCCGGGACGGGCATGTCATGTCGATGGACCCGGCGGTGGGCGACTTCGCCCGGGCCGACGTGCTGGTGGAGGGCAAGAAGATCCTCGCGGTCGGGCCGAACCTGCAGGCGCGCGGCGCGGCGGTCATCGATGCGCGCGGCCGCATCGTCATGCCCGGCTTCATCGATACGCACCACCACCAGTTCGAGACCGCGCTGCGCAGCTTCCTCGCCGACGGCTTGCTGTTCGACGACGGCCAGCCGCACGGGGCGATCAACTATTTCGGGTTCATCCTGGGCCGCTTCGCGCCGGTCTACCGGCCCGAGGACGTCTACATCAACGAGGTGTTCGGCGGGCTGAGCCAGCTCGATGCCGGCGTCACCACCACGCACGACATCTCGCAGATCCACCATTCGCCCGAGCATTCCGACGCCGCCGTCCAAGGGCTGCAGGCGATCCATCGCCGCGCCGCCTTCGGCTACTTCGAAAGCGCCGGCAACGTCCCGGGCAACCAGTATCCGCACGACGCTCGCCGCCTCAAGGAGCGCTGGTTCTCCTCGAGCGACCAGCTCGTCACCATGATCATGGGCGGCGAGATCTACCTGGGCGAAGAAACCCGCCAGGCGAGCTGGGCCATCGGCCGCGAGCTGGGGCTGCAGGTCGCCGCGCACATCGTCGGCAGCTTCGGCATGCAGCCGGGATTCGACGCGCTGGCGACGGCGGGCGAGATCCGCTCGGACAACCTGTTCATCCACATGACCGGGATGTCGGATATCGGGTGGAACGCTGTCAAGAACGCCGGCGCGCGCGTCTCGCTCGCCGTGCCGATCGAGATGAACATGCGCCACGGCACGCCGCCGATCCTCAAGACGATGGAAATGGGCATCCAGCCGTCCTTGAGCGTCGACGTGGAATGCACGCTGACCGCCGATATGTTCACGCAGATGCGCTCGGCCATGACGCTGCAACGCATGTTTATGAACGCGCGCGCGCTCGGCGAGGGCTATGCGAGCGGCTTCCCGGACCTGCCGCTGCTCACCACGCGCGACGTGCTGCGCTTCGCCACGATGCAGGGCGCGATCGACCTGCGCCTGGACCACAAGGTCGGCTCGCTCACCCCCGGCAAGGAGGCCGACATCATCATCCTCGATGCGGAAGCGATCAACGTGGCGCCGCTCAACGTCGTGCCGGGCGCGGTGGTGTCGCTGATGGAGCGCAGCAACGTGGAGACGGTGATCGTCGCCGGCCAGGTGCGCAAGTGGAAAGGCCAGCTGCTCGATGTCAACCTGGGCAAGCTGCGCCGCGAGCTCGAGAACTCGCGCGACTACCTGTTCCACGCGGCCGGCATACCGCAGGACCTGTTCCGGCCGAACTGAGAGCTCAACCTGGCGGCGCGGTCGGTCAAGCCGCGACGCCAGATTGATGGTCGCCGCGACATACGCAGCCGCCGGGAGCCGCTCATGATGGAGCGTCGCAATCCAACCAGAGGAGCGCTCCATGGGGGCGATGAACGAATTCAAGGTCCTCGACCCGAACGGCCATACCAGCACCCGCTGGGACGCGGACAGCCCGCAGCAGGTGGAGACGGCACGCCGGGTGTTCGAGGATTTGATGAAGCGCGGCTATCGCGCGTTCAAGATGGATACGCCCGCAGGCGAAGGCGTGGCCAAGAGCGCGTTTGATCCGCAAGACAAGGAGACGCTGCTGGTTCCGCCGATCCGCGCTGGCTGAGCGCTCGGCCGGGTAGCAGCGTGCTTCGCTATGTCCGCGGGCGGCTGGAGCGGCTGCACGGAACGGGCCGCTTTGCGCAGATGGGCCTGGTGGAGGATCGCCGGGCGCGCCAGCGTTCGCTGGACCTCCTCACGCGGTGCCTCACGCCGGCGCAGCGCGCGGACTTCGATCGCTCGAACACGTTCAAGGTCCGCGCCGCGAGCGGCCGGGAATATCGCATCACCTACGCCCCGACCGCGAACGTGGAAGTCCTGACCGAGCGCGGGCTGGTCGAGCGGCGCCTGTGCGCCGGACCGGTCGGCGTACCCATACCCGCCATCCTCCTCGCGCAGAAGCTCATGCTGGAGACCCGGGAGTCCGAGTTCCTGCGCATTGCGGCGCGCGGCTCGGGGACGACGGAAACGCCGCAGTTTCCGCAATTTGGTTGAAGGGCTCTACTCGATCTTTGCGCCGAGGCTGTCCACCAGCTTTTCCAGCTTCGGCCCTTCCTCGGCGACTTCGGCGGCGAAGACCTGCGGCGACGCCGAGCCGGTGGCATCCATGCCCTGCGACTCGATCTTGGCGCGCAGCTCGGGCTGCGCGAGCGAGGCGGCGATCGCCTTGTGCAGGCGGGCGACCACCGGCGCGGGCGTGCCGGCCGGCGCGAAGATGCCGAACCAGAAAGTGGACTCGAAAGCCGCAAGCCCCGCTTCCTCGGAGCCCGGGATGCCGGGAATCGCCGGCGAGCCTTTGCGCATGGCGACCACCAGCGGCTTCAGGCGGCCGGCCTTGATGAAGCCCATCACGGAGGGTGAGGTGGCGAAGAGGATCTGCGTGTCGCCGGCGAGCACCGACTGGGTGGCCGGGCCGCCGCCCTTGTACTGGACGGTGGTGAACTTGACGCCGGCCGCGGCCTCGAACGCGGCGAGCGCGAGGTGCGGCGCCGAGCCATGGCCGCCGGAAGCGGCGTTGAGCCGGCCGGGGTTGGCTTTCGCCTGGGCGATGAGCTCGCGTAGCGAGCCCGCCGTGACGCTCGGGTGCATGACCAGCACGGTGGTGCCCGTGGCCACGCGCGACACCGGGACGAACGATTTCTCGGGGTCGTAGGCGAGCTTTCCCTTGAGCAGCGCCTTCGGTATCGCCTGGTGCCAGTTGAGCAGCACCGTCTGGCCGTCGGGCCGCGCCTTGGCCACCGCGTCCGAGGCGATGGTGGTGCCCGCGCCCGGCTTGTTCTCGACCAGCACCGCTACCCCCAGGTCCTTCGCCATTTCCTCGGCCACCACGCGCGCGGTGAAGTCGGCCGAGCCGCCCGGCGGATAGCCGATCATCATGCGCACCGGGCCGTTGGGGAAGGATTGGGCGGACGCGATCGAGGCGGCCGCCAGCATGCACATCGCAAATACTGCTTTCATGTCCGTTCTCCTCATTTCTTCCACAGCCGCTTCGATGCCAGCGCGGCGCCCTCGGCGAGGGCCCGCAGCTTCTTGAAGGCAATGCCGCCGTCCACCTTGCCGTAGCCCGCGAACGTGCCGAAGCCGCAGTCGCTGCCGGCCAGCACGCGCTCGCGCCCCACGATGCCCGCATAGCGCTCGATACGCTGTGCCACCAGCTCGGGATGCTCCACGTAGTTCGAGCACGAATCCAGTACGCCTGGAATCAGGATGAGGTCCTCGGGCAGGCGCGCCTCGCGCCACACGACCCACTCGTGCTCGTGGCGCGGGTTGGCCGCTTCGAAGGAAACCGCGCGCGCCTTCAGCTTGAGCACGATGGGCAGGATACGCCGCAGCTCGATGTCGTGGTCGTGCGGGCCCTCGTAATTGCCCCAGCAGATGTGCACGCGCACCCGGTCGGCCGGCACGCCGGCGAGCGCATGGTTGAGCGCCTCGGCGTGCAAAGCCGCGCGCGCGAGGAAGGCCTCGTCGTCCAGGTCCTGGAATCCGGTATGGCGCGCCATCGCGAGGTCGGGGCAATCCACCTGCAGCACAAAGCCGGCAGCGGCGATCGCTTCGTATTCGACCTTGAGCGCTTCGGCGAGCGCCTCGATGTAGGCCGAGTGGGTGGCGTAGAACGCGTTGGGCATGAACGCCGCCACCACGCCCGGTGAGGCGGCGTTCATGAATCCCTCGGTGCGCGGCACGGCCTGCAACGCGGAGCCGAAATGCGCCAGGTCCTGGTCCAGCGGCGCCCGGTCCTTGAGCGCGACCGGGGCGGTGCACTTCATGCGCCGCTCGTGCCGCGGGCCGAGGAACGCCTTCATGCGCTCGCGAAACTCCGGGTGCTCGCGCAGGTCGAGGTGCGTCTTGGGCACGTGCTCGCCGCCGAAGCCCGCGTAGCGATCCTTGATGTAGGTGGCGTAGCTGATCTTGCTCGTCTCGCCGTCGCTCACCACGTCGATGCCGGCCTCGGCCTGGCGCCGCACGATGTCCTGCACGCCCTGGCGCATGGCGCCCTCGAACTGCGCCGCGTCGACTTCCTCGCCTCTTTCCTTTTTCAGCAGCCAGTCGACCACCGCGGGCGGCCGCGGCAGGCTGCCGACGTGCGTCGTGAGAATGCGCTCCCGGCTCGCCTTCAAGCGAGCTCGGCGGCCCGGCGGTAATGCTGCTGGGCGTCCTCGGGCTTGCCCAGGCGCTCGGCGAGCCGCGCGAGCTCCAGGTGCGCCGAGCGGCTTTCCTCGAAGGACAGGCTCGCCTCCAGGAAGCTGCGCGCCTTGCCCCAGAGCTCGGCCTGGCCGCACAGCCTTCCGAGCGTGGCAAGCAGCTGCGCGTCGCGGTTGCGCTCCACCAGCCAGCGCTCGGCGCGCTCGATGCGAGTGCGCGCTTCGCCCGCACGGCCGGCCTCGTCCAGACTTTCGGGCAGCTCGGCGTACAGGGCGACGAGCTGCGGCGTCCATTCCGCCGACAGCGCCCGGTCGAGGATGTCGCGCGCCAGGGGCGCGGCACCGAGCGCAGTGGCATGGCGCGCCGCGGCCGCGGCCACGCGCGGATGCAGCTGGTCGCGCGTGTCGACCTCGCGCCAGCGGCGCGCAAAAGTGTCGGCGTCGGTTGCCGAGCGCCCCAGGAGCTCGACGGTGGCCTGCACCTTGTATTCCTCGGCGAGCGCGGGTGCGATCGCGTCCTTCTTGCCCAGCTGGTTCGCAAGGCGCAGCACCTGGTCCCAGTCGCCCGCGCCGCGCTCCGCGCGCAGCAGCATGCGGGCGGTCGCCACCTGCTTGGGCCCCGCGTCCTGCAGGTTGCGCAGCGCGTCGCGCGCCGCCGCGAAATCCCGGTCCTCCAGCGCGAGCTCGGCCCGGCTCACCAGTACGGCCGCCTGCGTGTCGCGTCCGGCGGCTTGCGCGCGCTCCAGCCACTGGTCGCGCCCGGAAAAGTCGCGCAGCTGGTGGGCGGCGCGGGCGGCGAGCAGCGCGGCGAGCCCGCGGCTGGGGCCGGTGTCGAAGGCGATCGATGCCTCCTTCTCGGCGCGCGCGTACCGGCCCTCGTAGTAGGCCTGCAACGCCGCCGCGAGCGCCGCGTGGGCGCGCTCCCGGCGGCGGCGTGCCCGGTAGGCGCGCACGTACCGCGGCAGCGACACGGTGTGGGAGAGCAGGCGGAAAACGACATAGAAGAGAAGCAGGCTCAGCGCCAGCGCGACGCCGAAGAAAAGCATCGTTACTTCGACGCGGTAGGGCGGAACGATGAACAGCACGTAGCCGTTGTCGATGCGCCCAAGCATCACCAGGGCCACGGCCGCCGCGAACACCGCGAGCAGCCAGAACAGGGACTTCATTGCGGGGGTCGCTCGCGGCGCGACTTGAATGCGCGCACCGCGTCGAGGCTCTCAGAGATCGCCGGCATCTCGAAGCTCAGCGTGGCGGACGCAAGCTGCTGCAGCTGCGCAAGCGCGTCGGCGGTCTGCTTGGAGGTCGGATCGAAGTAGCGCCGGATCCAGGCCTGCGCCGCGCGCAGGTCCTCGCGGTAGCCCGCCTCGTCCCGGGCGAGCAGTGTAAGCCGCGCGTTGAGCAGGCGCAGGCGCAGGTTCTCGCGCAGGAAATAGGCCTGCGAGGGCGGCAGCAGCGGCGGCTCGGGATTGTCCACCTTGCGCACCACGACGAGCTGGCGCAGCTCGCTCCACACCTCCTCGCCCAGGCGCGCCCAGAAGCCGCGCTCGCCCGCCGGTGCCGGCTCCTTCGCCGCGCCGATGCGCTCGCCGCGCTCGTCGAAGGCGAGCGGCAAGCTGTCCACCTGCGCCACCAGGGCATCCAGCCGCGCGCTCATCGCCGGCAGGTCGATTGCCGGCAGCGCCTTGAGTCGCTCGATGTCGCGCGCCAGGGCCCGTCGGATCGGCTGGAACTGGGGCCGGTCGGCCCGCGCCAGCCGCGTCTCGGCCAGCTGCAGCGCCAGCAGGGCGGCGCGCACGTTGCCGGCAAGCTGCAGCTGCTGCGAGGCGATGCTGATGACCTGCTCGACTTCCGCCAGCTGCCATTCGTCCCGGTTGCGCGACAGTTCCTGATAAAGCTGCTCCAGCGCTACCTGCTGGCTCTGCGACTCGGCGACCCGTGCCTCGAGCTGCCCGAGCTTGCCCAGCGCCTCGCGCGCCGCTTCCTGCGACTGGCGCGCCACCAAGCGCGCGTCGCGGGCGTCGTTCTCGATGTCGCGCATGCGCCGCGCGAGCTCGGCCTGCGTGGCGTCGATGCGCTGGCGCGCGTCGAACCACAGCGCCCCGGCCAGCGCGACCGCGAGCAGCAGCGCGATCAGCAGCAGCAGCGGGGCTTTCGACTTGCGCGGGGCTTCGGGTTCGCTCATCCGGGACGCAAAGTATGCCATCAGCCGCTCGATGAGCTCGCGCTCGCCCGGCCCGCCGACCCTCACTTCCGGGATGCCCAGCTGCTTCGCGTGCGCGGCGATGCGCTCGTGCGTCGCGAAAAGGGGCGTGAGCGCAAGGTGCGCCCTTCCCGCATCGCCCAGCAGCGCGAGCAGGTTATCCAGCGCTTCGGCCGAGGTGACGGTGACCGCATGCACCTCGCCGCGCTCCCAGGCATCGAGCAGCGCTCCCGCGTCGGCCTTGGGGCGCGCGCGCCGATAGCATTCGACGTGCTCGACGTGCGCGCCGCGCGCGGCCAGCGTGTCGGCGAGCAGCGCGCGCCCGCCCTCGCCACGAAAGATGACGATGCGCCGGCCGGCCACATCCTGCAGCGGCGGCAGCGCCAGCAAGGCCTCACTGTCGGCGCCCTCGTCGGGGGCGAGCACCTCGGCGACGCCGCGCTGCTCGAGCTCGCGGCGCGTGCCGCGACCGACCGCCGCGGCGCGCAGAGCCGGCGGCCAGCGCGGCACCTTCGCGAACGCCTTCTGCACCGCGGTCGGGCTGACGAAAATCGCGAGTTCCACGCCCTCCAACGCAGGCACCTGCCAATCGGGCAGGTCCTCGATCTCGATCGCCGGAAAGCGCAGCGCCCGGCCGCCCTGCGCCTCGATCTGCGCGACCAGGGTGTCGGCTTGGCCGGCCGGCCGGGTCACCACGATGCCGCGGCCCCGCAGCGGGCTCGGACTAGAGGCCAAGGCCGGAAAGGATGTCATCGGCGCCCTGCTCCCGCAGCTCGGCGACCGCGCGCGCGGCAAGCTCGGCCGCATCCCTGCCGCGGCAGGCGGCACGCGCGATACGCCGCCCATCCGGCGAGGCGACCAGCGCGCGCAGCACCAGCTCGGTGCCGGCCGGCTCGGCATAGGCGCCCAGCGGCACGGTGCAGCTACCTCCCAGCGCGCGGCTCACGGCGCGCTCGGCCTGCACGCACTTCTGCGTCATGGCGTCGTTCAGCGGCTCGAGCAGCGAAAGCAGCGCTTCGCGTCCGGCGAGGCACTCGACCCCCATGGCCCCCTGCCCGGGCGCCGGCAGGCTGTCCTCGATTTCCAGGCGCGCGCGAATGCGTGCGGCGAGCCCCAGGCGCACCAGGCCGGCGACGGCGAGGATCGCGGCGTCGTATTCACCCCGGTCGAGCTTCGCAAGGCGCGTTTCCACGTTGCCGCGCAGCAGGCGCACTTCCAGCGCCGGATAGCGCTCGGCGACCTGCGCCTGCCGCCGCAGGCTCGAGGTGCCCACCACCGCTTTCGCCGGCATGGATTTCAGATCCTCGTGGTGCACCGAAACGAACGCGTCGCGCGGGTCCTCGCGCTGCAGGACGGCGGCCAGCACGAAACCCGGCGGCAGGTCGGCCGGCACGTCCTTCATCGAATGCACCGCGATGTCGGCGCGGCCATCGGCCAGCGCGTTCTCCAGCTCCTTCACGAACAGCCCCTTGCCGCCTGCCTGGTCCAGGCGCCGGTCGAGCAATTCGTCGCCGCGCGTCGACATGGGCAGCAGGCTCACGGCGAGGCCGGCGTGGCGCTCCTGCAGGCGCTGCTTCACGTGCTCGGCCTGCCACAGGGCGAGGCGGCTTCGGCGGGTCGCTATGATGAGCTTATTTCTCAGAAATCAATTCCTTGACGATCGGCCATTGCCGCCGGCTCACCGGCAGACGCTCCTCGAGGCCGTCGAGCACTACCAGCCAGTGCGGCTCGTCCTCGCCGGCGCCGGCGCGCTCGAAGCCGCGGATCGCGGCCCGCGCCACCAGGCAATTGCGATGGATGCGCACGAAGGCTTCGGCGAACTCGCGCTCCAGCGCGATGAGCGCTTCCTCGATCAGGTGCTCGCGCGCCCGGGTGCGCACCGTGACGTATTTCTGCTCGGCGCGCAGGTACAGGATCTCGCGCACCGGCACCAGCGCAATGCGGTTGCGCTCGGCCACCGACAGGTACTCGCGCGGCGCCGGCGAGGCGCTGGCGAGCTGCTGGCGTCCGGGCGCGGAGGCCTTCTTGAGCGCCGCGGCGAGCCGCTCGGCGCGCACCGGCTTGAGCAGGTAATCGAGCGCGTTCAGCTCGAAGGCCTCGACCGCATGCCGGTCGTGCGCGGTGACGAACACCACGGTGGGGGGCGGCTCGAGGCCCGACAGGTGGCGCGCCACCTCCAGCCCGCCGATGCCGGGCATCTGGATATCGAGCAGCAGCACCTGGGCGCCGCTTTGCGGATAGCGCTCGATGGCTTCCATGCCGTTGCGCGCCTCGCCCACCACCGTGGTGGGCACCTCCGCGGCAATGTCGCCCAGCAGCTCCTTCAGCCGCTCGCGCGCGGGCGCCTCGTCGTCGGCGATGAAGACGCGCATCATGGATTGGCCGTGCGATAAGGCATCTCGATTTCGACGCGGTAGCGCGCCTCGCTCGCGCTGGTGTGGATGCGCGCCTCGGCGTCGAAAAACAGCGCCAGGCGCTCGCGGATGTTTTCCAGCGCCATGCGGTTGCCGGCGCGCCGCTGCTGCTCCTCGACGAACGGATTTTCGATGCGCGCGAGCACGCGGTCGCCGCGCCGCTCGATGCGCACCAGCACTTCGCCCGGTGCGGTGCCGGGCTCGACGCCGTGGAACACCGCGTTCTCGAGCAGCGGCTGCAGCACGAGCGGGGGCAGCAGCGCATCCGACGGCGCCGCGTCGAGCTCCCAGGTGATGCGCAGCCGCTCGCCCAGGCGCAGCTGCTCGAGGCCGGCATAGCGCTCGAGCAGCGCAATCTCGTCGGCCAGGCGCACGAACTGGCGCGGCTCCGACATGAGCGTGCGGAACAGGTCCGCGAGGTCCTCGAGCGCGCGCTCGGCGCGCTTGGGGTCGCGGCGGATCAGGGCGAGCACGGCGTTGAGGCTGTTGAACAGGAAGTGCGGGCGAATGCGCGCCTGCAGCGCCTGCAGCCGCGCCTCGACCAGCGCGGGCGAATACGCCTTCGCCAGCAGCCGAAGGTAGCCGAGCAGCCCGGCCGCGATCAGCCCGCTCAGGACCACCGAGCGCGCGAGCATCGGCGCCGGCTCGGTGGACACCTGCGCCACCAGCGCGTCATAGCCCGCGGTCAGCGCCATCACCAGCGCCACCACCACGGCGCAGCCGCTCCAGTACCTCATGCCCGAAAGAAAAGACGACAGGCCGGCGAGCGCCACGAGCTGTAGCAGCAGCAGCGGCTCGAGGTAGGCCGCGGCCTGCACGAAGTGCTGGAATGCGCCGCCGAAGTCCGGCGCGGCGAACAGCACGCCCAGTCCCGCGAGCACGTTGCCGGCCACCAGCACGCGCGCGATGACCCCCAGGTTGCGGAAGTCCGGCAAAAGGTCCGGATAAGGGCTTTGCCTTATACTGGCCATAGTTAGGCGGGTGTCTTCACCTGTATTCTGATGCCAAAAAAGAAGCCGAAAAAGAACACGTGGTCCGGACGCTTCAGCGAGCCCGTGGACGAGCTGGTCAAGCGCTTCACCGCTTCGGTGTCGTTCGACCAGCGCCTGGCCAAGTATGACATCGAAGGCTCGCTCGCCCACGCGCGCATGCTGGCCGCGCGCGGCATCCTGGCGCGACGCGACCTCGCCGCCATCACGCGCGGCCTCACCCGCATCCGGCGCGACATCGACGCCGGCCGCTTCGACTGGTCGCTGGACGCCGAAGACGTGCATCTCAACATCGAGCGGCGCCTTACGGCGCTGGTCGGCGATGCGGGCAAGCGGCTGCATACCGCACGCTCGCGCAACGACCAGGTGGCGACCGACCTGCGCCTGTGGCTGCGCGACGAGATCGACCAGATCCTGAAGCTGCTCGGCGGCGTGCAGCGCGCGCTGCTCGCCCAGGCGGGGCGTCATGCGGGGCTCGTCATGCCCGGCTTCACCCACCTGCAGGTCGCGCAGCCGGTCACTTTTGGCCACCACCTGCTGGCTTACTTCGAGATGCTCGAGCGCGATCGCGAGCGGCTGGTGGAAGCCAGGAAAAGAGTCAACCGGCTGCCGCTCGGGGCAGCCGCGCTCGCCGGCACCAGCTCTCGCATCGACCGCAATCGCGTGGCGCGCGAGCTGGGCTTCGCCGGCCTGTGCGAGAACTCGCTCGAGG
>DATACE010000164.1:0-6486 GCA_036259215.1 Burkholderiales bacterium
CAGGTAACGCCGGGCGTGGTGAACTTCGCCGCCTCGGAGGCGACCGCCAGGTCGCATTGCGCCACCAGCTGGCAGCCCGCGGCGGCCGCCGCGCCCTGCACGCGCGCGATGACCGGCTGCGGAAGCCGCGGGATGGTCTGCATCATGCGGCTGCATTGCGCGAAGAGCTGCTCGATCCCCGGCTGGTCCTTCAGTGCGCGGATCTCCTTCAGGTCGTGCCCGGCGCAGAAGCCCTTGCCCGCGGCGGCCAGGATGACCACACGAATGCCGGAGCTTGAAGAAATCTCTTCAAAGGCCTGTTGAAGAGCGGAAAGCATTTCGCTCGTCAGCAGGTTCATCTGCTGCGGTCGATTCATGGTGAGCGTGCAGATGCCGTCTCGCTCCTCGCGTAGCAGCAGCGGATCGGCTTGCGGGACGGCGCTCATGTGTCGATGGCGCTGGCGGATTTCGCCTTCTCGCGCAGGGCGAATTTCTGGATCTTGCCGGTGGAGGTCTTGGGCAGCTCGCCGAACACCACGGCGCGCGGCAGCTTGAATTTCGCCAGGTGCCCGCGGCAGAAGGCGAGCAGCTCGGCTTCGGTGACGCGCGCACCGGCCTTGAGCTCGACAAAGGCGCAGGGCGTCTCGCCCCACTTGTCGTCCGGCCGCGCGACCACCGCCGCCGCCAGCACAGCCGGGTGGCGGTAGAGCACGTCCTCCACTTCGATGGACGAGATGTTCTCGCCGCCCGAGATGATGATGTCCTTGGAGCGGTCCTTGATCTTGACGTAGCCGTCGGGCTGCACCACGGCGAGGTCGCCGGAATGGAACCAGCCGCCTTCGAAGGCGGCGCGCGTGGCTTGCGGATTCTTGAGGTAGCCCTTCATGGTGATGTTGCCGCGGAACATGATCTCGCCCATGGTCTCGCCGTCCGCCGGCACCGGCTGCAGCGTTTGCGGGTCGCGCACGCTCAGCCCCTCCTCCATCAGGTAGCGCACGCCCTGCCGGCCGTTCAGGCGGGCGCGCTCGGAGATGTCGAGCGCATCCCACTCCTCGTGCTTGGCGCACACGGTCGCCGGGCCGTAGACCTCGGTCAAACCATACACGTGGGTGAGGTCGAAGCCCATGCGCTCCATGCCCTCGATCATGGTCGCCGGCGGCGCCGCCGCCGCCACCATGGCGTGCACCTTGTGGGTAATGCCCTGCTTCAGCTCCTCGGGCGCGTTGACCAGCGTGGAATGCACGATCGGCGCGCCGCAATAATGCGTTACGCGGTGTTGCTTGATCAATTCGAATATCGTCCGGGCTTCGACCTTGCGCAGACACACGTTGGTGCCGGCGTTGGCCGCCATGGTCCACGGAAAGGTCCAGCCGTTGCAGTGGAACATCGGCAGCGTCCAGAGGTAGACCGCGTGCTGCGGCATGCTCCACGTGACGATGTTGCATACCGCGTTCAGGTAGGCGCCGCGGTGGTGATACACCACGCCTTTCGGGTCTCCGGTGGTGCCCGAGGTGTAATTGAGCGAGATCGCGTCCCATTCGTCCGCGGGCCACTGCCAGGCGTAGTCCGGGTCGCCGGTGGCAAGCAGCGCCTCGTAGTCGGCCTCCCCGATGCGCTCGCCCGGACCGGCGTACTCCGGGTCGTCGACGTCGATCACCGGAATGCGCGGCGCCAGCTTGCGGATCACGGGCGAGAACTCACGGTCGCAGATGAGCAGCTTGGCCTCGCCATGCTGCAGCATGAAGCCGATGGCCCCGGCATCGAGCCGCGTATTCAGGCTGTTCAGCACCGCCCCGCACATCGGCACGCCGAAATGCGCCTCGTACATCGGCGGAATGTTGGGCAGCATGACGGCCACCGTGTCGCCGGCGCCGATGCCGCGCCGCGCGAGCGCCGAGGCGAGCCGGCGGCTGCGCGCGTACGTCTCGCGCCAGGTATAGCGCTGGGCGCCGTGCACCACCGCAAGGCGCTCGGGATAGACGGCGGCCGCGCGCTCGATGAACGACAGCGGCGTCAGCGGGACGAAATTGGCGGGATTGCGGTCCAGGTCCCGCGAAAAGGCGCTTGCTTTCCGGCTCATGCGGAAAGTATAGCCATGTTACGCGGCCGTTAACGCCGCGCCGCGCCGCGTAGGCCGAATGTCGCGCAGCGGTTGACGCTTAACCTGCGTTCGCCTGCAATGCGGCATGAACGTGACTACCTGGCTCGCCCTCGCTGTCTCGGTGCTGGCGCTCGCCGCGTCGGTATTCGCCATCATCCGCATGCGCATGCTCGAGTTCCGTCCCGAGGTGCTCGCCGGCGACGTCATCCTGCCGCGCCTCGCGCGGCCGGGAAGTCCCGCCCGGCTGCTGCTGCCCCTGCAGTTCAGCAATGCCGGCTGCGCCGGCGGTATCGTCGAGTGGGTGGCGGTGCGCCTGACGCCCGACGGCGACAGCGCGCGCTCGGTGCTGCTCAGCCCGGTCGGCGAGGTGGACATGCAGCGGTTCATCCATGCCAAGCGCCGGCTGGGCGAGGACAACACGCTCGAGCCGTTTACCGGCTTCGCCCTGGAGGGCAAGCGCTCGCTGGCCAAGTTCGTGCTGTTCGACATCGCCGAGCGGCCGCGCGCCGCGCCCCTGCGGCTGCAGCCCGGACGCTACGCCTTCGAGCTGTTCATGAAAACGAGCCACTCGCGCCAGCCCAGGCTCGAGCGCAGCTTCGAGCACGTGATCGAGCAAAAGCACGTCGACGACTACCGCGACGACGCCGCGGTGTACCTCATCAACTACCAGATTTCCCTGCCTTCCGTGCGCCGCACCCTCGCCGACTCCGAGTGGATACCGCGCAGCCGCGAGGTCGAAGCCTCAGCCCACTAATACAGGCGCTCGGTTAGCCGGCGGATTCCGCAAGCCGCCACACGCTGGGCTTTTTCGCGTCCTTTTCCATGGCGTCCAGGTATTGCTCGTGGGCGGCGCGCTCCTCGGCGCTCGCGCGCTGCACGATGAGCCGGGAAACGTCGACGATCAGCCCCGCCGCCGCGGCCGCCGCTGCCGTGACGGTCTCGAGCTCCATCATCAGGCTTTCCTGGCCGCGGGTCATCGCGAGGTAGCACTCGGCGAGCAGGCGCGCGTCGAGCAGCGCGCCGTGCAGCGTGCGGTTGGCATGGTCGATGAAGTAGCGCTCGCACAGCGCATCGAGCGAGTTCTTGCGCCCGGGGTGCAGCTCGCGCGCGTGGGACAGGGTGTCGGTGATGCTCGCCACGTGCTCCGAAAGCCGGCCCAGGCCGGCGCGGCCGAGCTCCATGTCGAGGAACTCGACGTCGAAGTCCGCGTTGTGGATGATGAGCTCGGCACCGCGCACGTAGTCGAGGAACTCGCGCGCAATGGCGGCGAACTTCGGCTTGGCGGCGAGGTCCTCGAGCGTGATGCCGTGCACCCGGGTCGCGCCCAGGTCGATCTCGCGCTCGGGGTTGACATAAGCGTGGAACTGGCTGCCGGTGAGCCTGCGGCTGCAGATCTCGACGCAGCCTATCTCGATGATGCGGTCGCCCAGCTTCGGGTTGAGCCCGGTGGTCTCCGTATCAAGGACGATTTGCCTCACTTGCGGGTATCCCTTTGTTCGCGAGTCTGTCCGCCCGCTCATTCTCCGGGTGTCCGGCGTGGCCTTTCACCCAGTACCACTCGATTTTATGCTTTTGCGCCAGTTCGTCCAGCTCGCGCCACAAATCCTCGTTCTTCACCGCCTTCTTGTCGGCCGTGCGCCAGCCGCGGCGCTTCCAGCTGTGGATCCATTCCGAGATGCCTTTCTGGACGTACTGCGAGTCGGTATAGAGGCGCACCCGGCTGGGGCGCTTGAGCGCCTCGAGGGCGCGGATCACGGCGGTGAGCTCCATGCGATTGTTGGTGGTGGCCGCCTCGCCGCCCCACAGCTCCTTCTCGACGCCCTTGGCGCGCAGCAGCGCGCCCCAGCCGCCCGGGCCCGGGTTGCCGCGGCAGGCGCCGTCGCTGAAAATTTCCACCGGCTCCTCATTCATCGTAGTTCTTGTGCGACTTCTGCGGAATCGGCGAAAGCGCGCGGCGCCGCGCCCGCTCCTGGCGCCACTTGGGCGTGATGAGCCGCATGCCGAGGGTGCGCTTCACCGCGCGCACCACGTACACGCCGCCGGCGATGGGCCACCAGCGCGCCCCGGCCCGCTCCATGAAGGCGAACCGGTCCAGCCACAGCTTCTGCTGGAACGGCGGCGCATAGCAGCCCAGCTTGCCGCCGTTCAGCTCGAAGCCCAGCACGCGAAGCCAGTCGCGCAGGCGCAGCAGGCCGATGAACTTGAGGTCCCAGGGCGCCTGCGCATGGCGCCCGGCGAAGATCTGGCGCAAGCGCCATAGCGAGGCGGTATTGAAGCCCGAGATCACCACGTGGCCTTCGGGCACCAGCACGCGCTCGGCCTCGCGCAGCACTTCGTGCGGATGCTCGTGGCCCTCCAGCACGTGCGGCAGCACCACGAGGTCTACGCTCTGCGAGGCAAGCGGCAGCTGCAGCGGATCCGCCGCGAGCTTCGCGCCGGGCTCGAGCGCGAGCGAGAAGCGGTAGGGAATGCGGTTCTGCCGCAGGAAATCCACCTCCGGCAGCCCGATCTGCACCGCGCGGAATCCGAACACATCCTCCACCGCGCTGTCGAACTGGCCGAGCTCCCAGTCCAGCACGTAGGCGCCCTGCGCCGTCGAGAACCAGCCGGAAAGCGAAGAGCGGCCACCGTTATACTTGGGTCCAGCGTTGTGCACGAATGATTGGCGATCCATGGCCGCAAGTTGTGAAAAATTACCGCTTTGCAGTAACCGCAGGCACGGCCCCGGGCCATTCGGACCATGGCGCAGGTCCGGGCGATAGTCCGCACATCCCCTATTATGGGGCCGGGAAACCAACCGTGATTCCGCCGATACGACGAATCTGGGGACTGCCGGTGCTGGTGATGGCGCTGCTGCAGGCGTGCGCCTCGCAGCAGCCCTTGCCGCCCGAACCGCAGCCGCAGCCGCAGCCGCCGGCGCAAGCGGAAGCCGTCGCGCCGGCCGCGAAGCCGGCCGCGGTGGCCGCGCCGAGCAAGCCCAAGCCCAAGCCCAAACCCGTTGCCGCCAAGCCGGTCCCGCCGATGGACGCGGCGAGCCTGCCGCCCTTCGAGGGCGGACGCGAGGTGGTGATCGAGCCGCTGCCCGCCGTGAAGATGATCGACACCACCGTCCCGGTGGAAGACATCTGGCAGCGCATCCGGCGCGGCTTCGCCATGCCCGACCTCGACGACAAGCTGACGCGGCGCAATACCGCCATCTATGCGCGCGAGCATGATTACCTGCAGCGCATGTTCGACCGCAGCCGCATGTACCTTTACCACATCGTCGAAGAGATCGAGAAGCGCGGCCTGCCCACCGAGCTTGCGCTGCTGCCGATGGTGGAGAGCGCCTTCAATCCGATGGCCTACTCGCGCGCCCACGCCTCCGGCCTGTGGCAATTCATTCCGGGCACCGGCCGGCGCTTCGACCTCAAGCAGAACTGGTGGTACGACGGCCGACGCGACGTGGTCGATTCCACCAGCGCCGCCCTCGACTACCTCACCAAGCTCTACGAGATGCACGGCGACTGGCACCTCGCGCTCGCCTCCTACAACTGGGGCGAGAACGCGGTGAAGCGCGCCGTCGCGCGCAACAAGAAGGCGCGCAAGCCCACCGACTATGCCAGCCTGCGCATGCCGCGGGAAACGCGCAACTACGTGCCCAAGCTGCAGGCGCTGAAGAACATCATCGCCAACCCCGAGCCCTACGGCATCGACCTGGACCCCATTCCGAACGAGCCGTACTTCGTGCTGGTGAGCGAGCTGCCCGACATCGATGTCGCGCTCGCCGCGCAGCTCGCCGAGATGCCGGTCAAGGACTTCGTCGCCCTCAACCCCGGCTTCAGCCGCCCGCTGATCCGCTCCGAGGCGGCGCGCATCATCCTGCCAGCCGACAAGGTGGGCGTGTTCCACGAAAACCTCGCCAAGCACGACCAGGACGCGCTTGTCTCCTGGCAGGTCTACCGCCCCAAGCGCGGCGAGACCCTGGGCAGCATCTCGAAGAAATTCCAGCTGCCGATTGACCAGCTGAAGCGTGTCAACGGCATCGCGCCGCGCTCGTGGAGCGTGCCCAAGGTGCTGGTGGTGCCGCTCGATGCCCAAGCGAAGAAGGAAGCCGGCACGCTGCCCATCATGTACTCGGCACCGATCCCGACCGTGCGCCACGTGCACCGCGTGAAGCGCGGCGACACGCTGAGCAGCATCGCCGCGCGCTACCGCGTGCGCGTGTCCGATCTCAAGGCCTGGAACCGCATCGGGCGCTACCTGCAGATCGGCCAGCGCATCCAGATCCGCTAGGGGACAGACCCTCGGGGGTCTGTCCCCAGCGTCGGCACCGCCGAAAGCAGCTCCCGCGTATAGGGATGGGCCGGCGAGCGCAGCACCTGCTCCACCGCGCCGTGCTCGACGATCCTGCCCTGGTACATCAC
>DATACE010000165.1:0-3427 GCA_036259215.1 Burkholderiales bacterium
CCAGAAGGCGAGCGAGGCGAAGATGCGCGAGAAGCCCGCGACTTGCGCGCGCAACGTCTGGCCTTCGCCGGGCAGGGGCTTTTCCGGCACGACGAAGAACACCAGGGAAGAAGCGATCAGGGACAGAACGAAAAGTCCGAAGAAGAGAGCACGCCAGCCGAACGGGCCGATCAGCGCTTCGGCCGGCGCGGTCGCAGAAAGCCCGCCGATGCCGCCGGCCGCGAGGTAAAGGCCGTTCAGCGTGGCGAGGCGCGACAGCGGAAACCAGAGCGTGAACGCCTTGAGCGCGCCCATCAGCCCGGCCGACACGCCCAGCCCGAGCAGCGCGCGTCCCACCGAGAGCATGGTGAAGTCGCGCGCCAGCGCGAAGATCAGCGCGCCGGCGGCGGCAACGCACAGCAGCGCGGCCACCACGCGGCGCGGGCCGTAGCGGTCGAGCAGCACGCCGAGCGGCAGCTGGAAGGCGGCGAAGGCAAGCAGATACATCGAGGTGAGAAAGCCCAGGTCCGAGGGACTCAGCGAAAACTCCGCCGCCAGGTCCTTGGAGATCACCGCGTTGACGTTGCGGAAGAAGAACGACAGGAAATAGCCCGCCGCGAAGGGACCGAACACCACGAGCAGCAGCTTCCCGGGTAACCTATCCGCCATGAAAAAGCGCCTGATCGTCGGCATCACCGGAGCGACCGGGGCGATCTACGGGGTTGAAATCCTCAAATCTCTGAACGGGCTGGACGACTGGGAAACCCATGTGGTGCTCTCGGACGCCGGGGCGCTCAACCTGTGGCACGAGCTCAAGATGCGGCGCAAGGAGCTCGAAAGCCTCGCCGACACGGCCTACAGCCCCAAGGACATCGGCGCCGCGATCGCCAGCGGCTCGTTCCTCACCGAGGGGATGGTGATCGCGCCGTGCTCGATGAAGACGCTCGCGGCGGTGGCGCATGCGCACGCCGACGATCTCGTCTCGCGCGCGGCCGACGTGGTGCTGAAGGAGCGCCGCCGCCTGGTGCTGCTGCCGCGCGAGACCCCGCTCAATCTCGCCCACCTGCGCAACATGACCGTGGTGAGCGAGATGGGCGGCATCGTCTTTCCGCCGGTGCCTGCCTTCTACGCGATGCCGAAGAGCATCGACGAGCTGGTCGCCCACACCGTGGCGCGCGTGCTCGATCTCTTCGGCCTGCACTCCCCTAAGCTCGCGCGCTGGCAGGGGATGCGAGGAACTCCGCCAGAGCGCGATTGAACGCCTCGGGCTGCTCGAGGTTGGAAAGATGGGCCGCCTGCGGAATCAGCACGAGCTTCGAGCCCGGCAGATTCTCGTGGATTTCGCGCGCCATGGCCGGCGGCGTGCCGGGGTCGTCCTCGCCGCAGATCACCAGCGCCGGGCAGCGGATCTCTTTCAGCCGCGCCGTGACGTCGATCTTCGGGATGGCGTGGCAGCAGCCGACGTAGCCCGCCACCGGGGTTTTCTCGATCTGCGCGGCCACCTTCTTCACCTCCTCGGGTTTGCTCTTGCGGAAGGACTCGGTGAACCAGCGCTCGAGGGTCGGCTGGACCAGCGGCTTGAGGCCCTGGCTCTCGGCGATGCGGATGCGCTCCTGCCACAGCGGCGCCGCGGCCGCCGGGTAGCGGCTGGTGGTGTCGCACAGCGTAAGCGTCTGGAAGACGCCCGGATACTTCAGCGCGAAGGTCTGGCCGATCATGCCGCCCATGGAAAGGCCCACGAAATGCGTTCGTGAGATGTTCAGACTTTTAAGCAAGGCGTGAAGATCGTCGGCCAGCCCCTCGAGCGTGTACGCGCCCGTGGGCGCGGCGCTCTGGCCGTGGCCGCGCGTGTCGTACGCGAGCACGCGGAACCGGTCCTTGTGCCGCGCGACCTCGCCGTCCCACATGCGCACGCTGCAGGCGAGGGAATGGCTGAACACCAGCCAGGGTGCGCCTTCCTTGCCGGAAATTTCGTAATAGGTCTCGATGCCGTTGACGTTCGCTTTCATGCGCTCTCCACTATCAGGGGAATGTTCATTTCGTCCTCGCTCGTGCCGCCGTGGTTGCCGATGTGCAGGTGGCGCGGCTCGCCGGGGGTCCAGTCCTTCACCGTCCAGCGGCCGCGCATGACGAGCGCGACATCGCCGACGCGCTCGGCGAAGCGCGGGTGCGCCGCGCCGGGCCCGAACCAGCCCTCGTCCGCCAGCGCGCGGCTCGGCGTCACCTCCGCGCGCTCCCCCAGCCAGTCCTGCGCTTTTTTCGCGAATCCATCGGCGTCGTGGACGTGGCAATAGACCACGCGCCGTTCCCCGCACAGAGGGAACCTGAGCTGGGAGGCGAGGGAAGCGGGCAGCTCGAGCGCATCCTCGGGCGGCACGTCGATGAAGCCGTGGTCGGCGGTGACGAGGATGAGCGTATCGGTGCCCGAGAGCCGCGCGCGCAGCTGCCCGAACGCCTGGTCGATCTTCTCGAACTGCGCCAGCGCTTCGGCGCTTTGCGAGCCGTAACGATGCGAGATGGCGTCGTAGTCCGGCCAGTAGGCGTAGACGAACTTGCGCTCGGGGCCCGACTTCACCGCGGCCTCCACCTGGCGGACGAAGCCCTCGAGGCTGGCGTAAGCGCGGCGCTCCGCGCCGGCGCAGTGGCGCAGGTTGTAATCGGAATCGACGATGCGCTCCGCGGTAACGACGATCGAGCGCACCGGGAGCGTGCCGAACAGCGGCTCGGCCGGAAAGGCGCGCTCCGGCGTAAGCCCCTTCGACCGCAGGCTGAGATCGTCGCCGCGCGTGCGAAACGGCAGCGGCGCGGCCACATAGCCGGCTTCGCCGAAATACGCGTACCAGCCGGTCACGCCGTGCTCCAGCGGGGTGCGGCCGGTGTAGCTCGAGGTAATGGCCGAAGCGGTAGTGGACGGAAAGACCGAAGTGATCGCTGCCTTGCGCCTTTGCGCCAGGCCGCTCCCGGCGCCCCGGCGCATGAGGTAGTTATCCCCCAGGCCGTCGATGAGGACGAGCACGATATGGCGCGCCTGCGCAAGCTGCTCGCCGGAAAGGACTTTCAACGGGGCATGGCGCCGCGGGCCGCCGCAGGCCCCGGCGATCGAGGCGATCAGATTGACCAGGCTGCCGCCCGCATAGTCCGGCCTCATGGGATGGTGCGGATTTTAAAGGTAGAATGCACACATCCCCCGAAGAGGTTCACCCCATGCGGCTCGAAGTCCACGTGCATGCCGACATTCCCATTCTCGAAGGCGTCTCGAAGCGCCAGCTGGAGCAGGCGTTCGCGCCGCTGCTCGAGTACCTGGACGCCGACGGCCTGTCCGACGTCAAGAGCCTCGAATCCGACGAGCCGGGCATCAAGTACGACGAGAAGGAGCTGATCCTTTACGTCTGCTGGACCGGCGAGGTCGGGCGCAGCTTCCACGGCGCGCTGGAGGCGGTGCTCGAGA
>DATACE010000166.1:0-15646 GCA_036259215.1 Burkholderiales bacterium
ACTTTCACCGGCGCGCTCCGCGGCGGTACTGGATCATCAGCCAGCCGCCGAGCATCCCGCCCAGGTGGGCGAAATGCGCGATGCCGTCGGCGGTGCCGGTGACGCCCATCACCAGCGCGATCACGGCGAACAGCGCGACGAAGGTGCGCGCCCGCATCGGTATCGGCGGGATGAGCAGCATCAGCTGGCGGTTGGGAAAGTACATGCCGTAGGCGAGCAGCAGGCCGTACAGGCCGCCCGAGGCGCCCACCGTGGGGTAAGGCGCGGCGCCCATCCAGGCGGATACGACCAGGTGCACCACCGCCGCGGCGAGCACGCTGGCGAAGTAAAAAGCGGCGTAGAAGCGCGCGCCGAACAGGCGCTCGATATCCGAGCCGAACATGTACAGGCCGAACATGTTGAAGAAGATGTGCGCGAAGTTGCCGTGCAGGAAGCTGTAGGTCACCAGCTGCCAGAGCTGGAAGTCGGGCGCGCCGCTCGGCCCCGAGGTCGGCGGCCACAGCGCGAACCAGGCGAACAGCGCGTTGCCGCCGGCCATGTTGCCGAGAAAGAAAACCGCGACGTTGGCGATGAGCAGGGCCTGCGTGACCGGGGGCATGCGCTCAGGATACTGCGTGCGAATGCAATGCGGCGGGCTCGTTCGCTTCAGCGCCGCGCGCCACCGCGGCATCGATCACCGGCAGGCGCACGGTGAACGTGGCGCCGCGCCCGGCGCCTTCGCTATGCACGCTGACCTCGCCCCCGTGCAGGGCCACCAGCCGCTTCACCAGCGTGAGGCCGATGCCCAGCCCGCCCGAGCCGCGCTCGCGCGTCGTGGCGCTCTGGTAGAAGGGCTCGAAGATCAGCGGCTGCTCTTCGGGCGAAATGCCCGAGCCGCTGTCGGCGACTTCGAGCACCGCGTGCCCGTCTCGCGCGCCGAGCGAGACGCGCACCGTGCCGCCGGCGGGTGTGTGGGCGGCGGCATTGGCCAGCAGGTTGCTCACGATCTGCTCGAAGCGCGTGGGATCGCCGTCGATCCAGACCGGCTCGGCCTGCACCTGCACCACGCGGCCGGCCAGCATGCGTGCGCCGTGCGCGGTCGCGAGGGCGTCGTGCAGGCTTGTCTGCAGTTCGAGCGGCTGGCGCTCCAGGCGGATCTTGCCGTTCATCACCCGGCCGACGTCGAGCAGGTCGTCGATCAGGCGTTTCAGGTGGCGCGTCTGGCGCTGGATCACATTCGCGGCGAACTCGAGCTGCGCCGGGGTGCAGCGCTCGGCGCGCACCACGGCGGCGGCGTTGGCCACCGCGGCGAGCGGGTTGCGCAGCTCGTGTCCGAGCAACGCCAGGAACTCGTCCTTTGCCCGGTTCGCCTGCTCCGCGCGGGCGCGCCCCTGCTGCTCGGCCTCGAGCAGCCGGTCCAGGGCCTTCAGCGCCCGGTCGATCTCGGCGACCGGCGATGCGGCGACCGGATGCAGCGGCTCGCCGCGCGCGAGGTCCGCGGCGCGCCGCTCCACCAGCTGCAGCGACGCGGCGATGCGCCGGCCCTTGAGGCCCGCGAAACCCAGGCCCGCGAGCACCACGAGGAGCAGCAGCGCGCCCAGCGCCGCCATGGTGCGCCAGAACGCGCCGTCGATCGGCGCCGCGGGCGTGGCAAGCGCCACCCACCAGCCGTGGCGCGTGCGCGTCCATGACGTATACACGTGCGTGCCGTCGAGCGAAGGGTAGCGGCCGATGCCCGCGGCGGCGCGCTTCATGTCCTCGTGCAGGTCGGGCGCAGGGTCTGCGCCGCGGCGCGCCTCGCCGTCGTGGCTGCGCGCGATGAACTTCATCTCGCGGTCGAAGATGCCGGCGATGCCGCCCTCGGGCAGCCCCTGGCGCGTGAGCAGCTCGTCGAACCATTGCAGCTTGAGGCTCGCGATCAGCACGTGCGTCACCGTGCCTTCGCGCGCTACCGGGACGGCCACGCGCGCCGTCGGGCGGCCGTCGAGCGCGCTGCGAAAAAGATCCGATATGGCGGGGCGGTTCTCGCGCAGCGCGCCCGCCGAATATTCGCGCAGGCGTGCCTGCGGCATGGCTTCGCCGAACGGCCTGTCGGTGCGGAAGATGCCTTCCCCGCGGTCCGTAAAAGCCAGGATGTGCACCCAGTCTGAGGTGGCCGTCACTGCGCTGCGGGCATGCTCGTAAAGCCGGGCATGATCGGACGGGCTGGCGCCCCACACCCGGGCGAGAATCGTCAGGCGCTGCGCCGTGCTGTCCAGCGCGTTGTCCACGGCGACGGCGAGCAGGCGCGTGGTTTCCATCTGCGCGTCGCGCCGCTTCTGGTCCTGTGCCTGCCAGTGCAGGAAAAGCAGGACCGCCGCGAACACGCCCAGCGGAAGAATCCCGGCGAGCAGCACTTGCGCCAGGTGCCACTTCAGGCTGCGGGGGCCATTCATTATTGTTGGCGTGCGGATGCGCCGATATTAACGGCGAGCGGGCCGCGGCCGAAGTCGTGATTAAGCTACATGGGGCGTCGCTCGATCGCTACACGAACCCGGTCGGGATAGTCGCTGATGATGCCGTCGACCCGCAGCTCCAGCATCCGCGCGATGTCGGCGGGCTCGTTCACCGTCCAGGGGACCACCTTCAGCCCGAGGCGCCGCGCGCGCTCGAGCTTCTGCGCGGTGAGCGTATTGAAGTCCGGCGACCATGTTCGCCCGCCCGCGGCGTGCACGGCTTCGGGCTCGCCTTCCCGCCCGGTGAGGTAGACGGTGACGATGTCGGGCGCCTCCTGCTCCACCACCTTCAGCGTACGCCAGTCGAACGACTGGATGGTGGTGCGTGCCGCGACGCCGGCTTTCTGCACCTCGGCGATCAGCGCGCGCGCGAAGGGTTCGGGCGGCAGCGTTTCGTTGGGCGCCGCGGGGGAAACCTTGGTCTCGATGTTGAAGCGCGCCGGCAGCGCGAGCACCTCGGATAGCCGGGGAATGCGCGCGCCCTCGAGCGGCTGCTGGTGGGGAAAGCGCCGCGCGTAGGGCGAGCCGGGGCGCAGGCGCCCTACGTCGTAGCGCTGCAGCTCCTCGAAGCGCAAGTCCCTGATGAGCGGCGCCGGCGCGGCGACCCACGCGCCGTCCGGCGCGCGCGCGAGGTCCGGGTTCAGGGCGCGGTCGTGGTGGACCACGACCACGCCGTCGCGCGTCACGCCGACATCCAGCTCCAGCGTGGTGGCGCCCAGCTCAAGCGCGCGGACGAACCCCGCCAAGGTGTTCTCCGGCAGATGGCCGCGCGCGCCGCGATGGCCCTGGATGTCGAAGCCGAATGCCGGCGCGGTCATGGTCAGGGCGACAAGCAGCGCAAGCTTCACTTGTCCAGGATCATCTGCGTCTGGATGGTGAGCGAGACCAGCCGGCCGGCCGCATCCGTGACGCGCGTCTGCCATACGTGCGTGCGCTTGCCCTGGTGCAGCGCGCTGGACTCGGCGCGCAGCGTGCCGTCGGCGGCGGCGGCGAAGAAATTCGTCTTCGATTCCAGGGTGGCGGTGCGCAGGCCGGCGGCCGCCGTGCCGGCGGCGCCGACCGTGTCGGCGAGCGCCATGAGCGTGCCGCCGTGAACCGCGCCGCCCAGCGTGGTGAGCGTTTCCTTGACGTCGAGCTCGGCCACCACGCGGTGCGGGCCCACTTCGATGAACCGCATGCCGAGATGACGCATGAGGCCAATGTTCCAGTCGGTCATAATAGGCTGTGGCAACGCTCGTTCTGCTGTGGCAACTTTCGTTCTAATTCACGGCGCCTGGCACGGCGGCTGGTGTTGGAAGCTCGTCGCCCCGGCGTTGCGCCGCGCCGGCCACGAAGTGTACGCCCCTTCGCTGACCGGGCTCGGGGAGCGGCGCCACCTCGCCGGGCGCGAGGTCGATCTCGACACGCATATCGAGGACGTAGTGGCGCTGCTCGAGATGGAGGCGCTCGAGCGCGTGATCCTGCTTGGCCACAGCTACGGCGGGATGGTGGTGACCGGCGCGGCCGACCGCGCGCCCGGCCGCATCGCGCAGCTCGTCTATCTCGATGCCTTCGTGCCGGAAAACGGCAAGTGCCTGCTCGACTACGCGGTGCCCGAGCGCGCCGCGCGCATGCGCGAAGAGGGCGAGCGCACCGGCTACGTGACGCCGCCGCCCATGTCGCTGTGGGGCCTGACCCAGCCCGAGCACCTCGCCTTCGTCGGCCAGCGCGAAGTACGGCATCCTTTCGCCACGATGTCGCAAAGGGTGAACCTCTCGGGCGCCGCATCCGCCATCCCGAAAACCTTTATCTATTGCTCGTCTCCAGCGACCGGCTCGTTCGACCAGTTCGCGGCGAAGTACCGCCGCGATCCCAAGTGGCGCTTCCACGAGCTGCCGACCGGCCACGACGCCATGCTGCTCATGCCCGAGGCCGTGACGCAAATCCTCCTAGAAAAAACAGCAGCATCGTAAGCAGCAGCAGCGCGAGCGCGCTCAGCGCGAGCGACCAGTGGATGCCGACGAGGCTGCCGCCCAGCCCCACGGTGAGCCCGCTGAAAGTGCGCATCCCCAGGCCCGACATGGCATAGAGCCCGATGACACGGCCGCGGATCTCGGCCGGGGCGCGCACCTGCACCAGGGTCTGCGCCATCGCGTTGAAGGCGAGCTCCAGGAAACCGGCGGCGAACAGCAGCCCGAGGGCGAGCGCATACGAGCCGGCCCCGGCGAACGCGGCGATGGCGACGCACCACAGCATGGCGAGCACGCAAGCCGTGCGGGCGCGCGCCGGCAGCAGGCCGCGGCTTTCCAGGAGCAGGCCCGCCGCCAGCGCGCCCGCGGCATCGGCGGCGAGCAGCATGCTGTAGCCAAGCCCGGCATGCGCATGGCCCAGGTCGCGCGCGAACTCCGGCATCTGCGCCTGGTAGGCGTTGCCCACCAGCAGCGAGGTGCCGCCGGCGAGCAGCATCATCGACACGAGCACCCGGTCGGGCGCGATGGCGCGCAGGGTGGCGAGCACGTCGGCCAGCGCGCGCAGGCGCGGTCCGGCCACCTGCTTTCGCCGGTAGGGCAGCTGCCACAGCCACAGCACCATGGGAAGGTAGATGAGCGCGTTGAGCAGGATGCCGTAGGTGGGGCCCGCGGCGAGCAGGATCACCCCGCCCACCGCGGGGCCGGCCAGCAATCCCAGCCAGCGGGCGGTGGCGGTGAGCCGGATGGCGCTGTGCAGCCGCTCGTCGTCGACGATGTCATGGATCAGCACCTGTGCGGCCGGCGACCACAGCACGCCGGCGAGGCCGTGCAGCACGAGCAGCACGGCCGCGTGCCACATCTGGAGCGTGTCGGTCAGAAACAGCAGCCCCCAGCCCAGCGACACCGCCATGAATAGCGCCATGCCGAGCTGGATGATGCGCCGCGGGTCGAAGCGGTCGGCCAGCGCGCCGCTATAGACCGAGAACAGGAGAAACGGCAGCCAGTGCGCCACCACGGCGAAGCCCCCGAGCGCCTGCGACTCGAACTTCTCGAAAATGATCCAGTAGCTGATCACGTGCTCGATGCTGTCGGCCATCATGGCCAGCGCCGAATAGGAGAAGTAGGCGCGAAAACGCGGGTGGCGCAGCGCCGCGAACGCGCGGGAATCGCTCATGGCCTGTGTTTTGCTGGGAAAGGGGGATGGTCCACTCGGACGCGCTCTCCTGCCCGACCTGCGGCCTCCTGCAGGCCGTCGGCGAGCTGCCTTCCGGGAGGGTGGCCGAATGCGCCCGCTGCGGCAGCCGCCTGGCGGACGGCCCGCACGGCAGCCTGCAGCTCACCGCCGCGCTGGCGCTGGCAGCGCTGATCCTTTACGTGCCGGCCAATATCTATCCCATCATGCGCATGTATTTCCACGGCGCCTACTCCGAGAGCACGGTATGGGACGGCGTGGTGAAGCTCGCCGACATGGACCAGTGGTTCGTCGCGATCGTGGTGTTCCTCGCGAGCATCGTGGTCCCGGTGCTGAAGCTTACCGGCCTGCTGTACCTCGTGATCACCATCCGGTTCGGCCTGGGCCGGCGGCTGCGCGACCGCACGCGCATATACCGCTTCATCGACGTCATCGGCCCATGGGCCATGCTCGATGTTTTCCTGCTGGCGGCGCTGGTGGCGCTGGTGCAGCTGGGGCAGCTCGCCACGGTGCTGCCCGGGGCGGGGCTGGTGGCGTTCGCCGCCGTGGTGGTGCTCACCATGCTCGCCACGGCGAGCTTCGACCCGAGGCACATCTGGCGGGAGCGCGCTTGACCGGCGAGGCGCTGCCCAAGGCGCGCGTGCGCCGCCGGCGGCTGCCCAGTGTCGCCTGGCTGGTGCCGATCCTCGCCGCGCTGGTGGCCGGCTGGCTCATCTGGGATCGCGTGCGCGAGCGCGGGCCGGAGATCGTGATCAGCTTCACCGACGGCGCCGGCGTGCGCGTGGGCGTGACACCGGTGAAGTACCGCGGCGTGGTGATCGGCGAAGTGACCGAGGTCGGCTTGAGCGAGGACCACGCGAAGGCGCGGGTGCGGGTGCGCCTCGAGCGCTCGGCCGCCGCCATTGCCCGCGAAGGCACGCGCTTCTGGATCGTGCGCCCGCAAGTGGGCTTCGGCAACATCACCGGCCTGAACACCGTGCTCACCGGCCCGGAAATCCAGGCGCTGCCGGCCGAAGGCGGCGAGCCGCGGCGCGAGTTCGCCGGGCTCGACAGCGCGCCGGTGGGGCTGGAAGCCGAGGGGCTGCAGCTCGTGCTGCGCGCCGAGCGCCCGCGCTCCATCCGCCCGAACACCCCGGTCAATTACCGCGGCGTCGAAGTGGGGCTGGTGCAGAAGGTGGACCTGGGGCCCAACGCCACTTCGGCCGACGTGCACGTGCTCATCTTCGAGCGCTACGCCGGGCTGGTGCGCGAGGGCTCGGCTTTCTGGGACACGAGCGGTGTGAGCGTGAAGGGCGGCATCCTGAAGGGCATCGAGGTGGACATCGAGTCGCTGCGCGCCATCGCCACCGGGGGCATCGAATTCGCCACGCCGAGCGCCAAGGCGCCGCGCGTCAAGCCCGGGACGGTGTTTTTTCTGCACGACGCGCCGAAGGAGGAGTGGCTGTCCTGGCTGCCGCGCATCGCGCTGCCGCGGACGAAGTAGCGGGAGCGCTAGAAGTTGAGCGCGCGCTGCATGGCTGGGCGCGCTCCCATCTGCGCCGCGAGGAACTGCGGCGTCTTGTGTTTTCCCGTGTCCAGCGCCATGCGCGCGCGCATGCCGTTCGACGTGCCGGCGGCGTACAACTCGATCATCTGGGATCTCCTCGAGGTTTCGCGGATACTACGTCGGCATGCGCCCGCAGCCGCAGCCGTTTCGCCTGCAGGTCCCGGAGACCGAGCTCGCCGACCTGCGCAGCCGCCTGGCGCGTACGCGCTTCCCCGATGAGCCGCCGCTCGAGGCCTGGTCCACCGGCACGAGCCTGCACTACCTGGAGCAGCTGGTCTCGTATTGGGCGCAGTCCTTCGACTGGCGGCGGCACGAGAGCGAGCTCAACGCGTTTCGCCAGTACACCGTGGGATTGGGCGGCATCGAGCTGCATTTCATCCACGAGCCGGGCAGGGGTCCCAACCCGACGCCGCTGCTGCTGTCGCACGGCTGGCCCGGCTCGATCGTCGAGTTCCGCCGCATCATCCCGCTGCTCACCGAGCGCTTCACGGTCGTGGCGCCTTCGCTGCCCGGCTACACGCTGTCTTTCAAGCCGGGGCAGAAGCGCTTCGCCGTGGAGGACATTGCCGACCTTTTTGCCGAGCTGATGACCGGGGTGCTGGGCTACCCCCGCTTCGCTGCGCAGGGCGGCGACTGGGGCGCCTTCGTCGCCTCCGTGCTCGGCATGAAGTACCCCGAGCGGCTGCTGGGGATCCACCTCAACCTGCTCGCCGTGCGGCGCGATCCCAGGGAGCCGGCGCAGACTCCCGAAGAAGCAGACTATCTGGGCAAACTTAAGCACTTCCTCAAGGAGGAAACCGGCTACCAGTGGATCCAGGGCACGCGGCCGCAGACGCTCGCCTATGGCCTGACGGATTCACCCGCCGGCCTCGCGGCATGGATCGCCGAGAAATTCCGCGCCTGGTCCGACGCGGAGGTGAGCCGCGACGATCTGCTGGCCAACATCTCGCTCTACTGGTTCACCCGCGCGATCGGCTCGTCGTTCTGGCCCTACTACGCGCGCATGCACTCGCCCTGGCCCATCCCGCCCGGCCGCACGGTGGACGTGCCGGCGGGCTATGCCGAGTTTCCGCGGGAGATCCTGCGGCCGCCACGCTCGCTCGCCGAGCGCACCTACACCGACCTGCGCCGCTGGACCCGCATGCCGCGCGGCGGCCACTTCGCGGCGCTCGAGCAGCCGCAGGCACTGGCCGCGGAGATCCTCGCCTTCTTTTCCGAACTGACATAATCGCGGCCATGGCAGCCAAGGGCGCCCGAAAAGGCATCAAGCGCGCGCCGGCCCGGCGCCGGCCGCGCAAGGCCAAGCCCGGCACGCGGGGCGTAACGGCGGGGGAGACGCGCCTCGACGCGATCCCCGAAGCGGCTTCCGAAGCGCGGCAACGGGTGGAGGAGGTGGGCGGGCATTTCCTGGGCGCCTACAGCGACCCGCTGGGCAAGCAGCCCGTGCTGCTCGCCATCCTGCCGATCGACAGCATCGAGCCCACGCCATTCCAGCGCGACCTGTCGCAGGCGCACCACCGCAAGCTCGCCGATGTCCTGGATCGCACCGGCATGTTCCTAGACCCGGTCATCGCCGTGACGGCGCCGGACAAGGGCTTCTGGACGCCCAACGGCATGCATCGCCTGGAGGCGATGCGGCGCCTGGGCGCCAGGGCGATCACCGCACTGGTGGTGCCGCGGCGCGAGATCGCCTGGCAGATTCTCGCGCTGAACACCGAGAAGGCGCACAACCTGCGCGAGAAGTCGCTCGAGGTGATCCGCATCTACCGCGGCCTGATCGAGGAGGACGCGAAGCGTCCGGAGTCGCAGTTCGCCTTCTACCTCGAAGAGGCGTCGCTGGTGACGATGGGCATCTGCTACGAGCGCAACGGCAAGTTCGCCGGGGGCGCCTATAACCCCGTGGTCAGGCGGCTCGAGCGCTTCTCGGAGGAATCGCTGGCTTCGTCCCTGAAGCGGCACGAGAAGCATGCCGGCCTGCTGATGGAGCTCGACGAGCGCGTCGCAGCCGTCATCGCCAAGCTGAAGGCGCGCGGCTTCGTCAGCCCTTACCTGCGCGCCTTCGTCGTGGCGCGCATCAACCCGCTGCGTTGGATGCAGGGGGAGCCGCCGCCGCTCGAGGAAGTGCTGAAGACCATGCGTGAGCGCGCCGGCAAATTCAACACCGAGAAGGTCAAGCAGGAAGACCTGGCGGGCGCCGCCGGCGCCCCCGACGAGGCGGACTGAGCGCCGCCTAAAGCAGCAGACGCTCGTAGACCCCGACGGTCCTGCGCACGCCGGCCATCAGGCCGCCCGACGCCGCTCCTGGCCCAGCCACGGCGTGGTGTTCACGCGGCGCTCAGGACCCTTGTAGCTGCCGCGCGCCGTGCCTCCCGTTCGCTGCACGTCGAAGTCGGTCCTGCGCACGCTGTCCTGCGCGGTCTGCTTGCGGCGCGACTTCTGCTTCTCCTGGGTGACCGGGATGGTCGCCTCGTCCTGCGCCTCGAAGCGGCCCTTCCAGCCCTGGCGCTTCCACTCGGTCGCGCGCTCGTCGATGTCCACGGCGCCGTGGCGCTTTATGATCTCGACGGCGCGGCTCGCCTGCGCCTGGTCGCCGGCGGCGACGGTGACGAGGATGGCGCCGCGGCGCACGCCCTCGGCGTAGTAATGCGCTTCGTCTTCGGGCACGCCGAGCCGGGTGAGGCCGCCGATGAGCCCCCCGGCGAGCGCGCCGATGCCCGCGCCGGCGAGCGCCGCGGCGATCGGCCCGGCGGCGATGATCGGCCCGACCCCTGGTATGGCCAGCGGCGCCACCGACAGCAGCAGCCCGCCCAGGCCGCCGATCGCGGCGCCCGCGCCCGCGCCGGTCAGCGCGCCGCTCGCAGCGTCGCCCGCTTCGCCCTCTGACTCGTTCAGGCCCGCCGACGACGGGATCGCCTGCTTCTCGTTCGCCATGAAGCCGATGTCCTCCCGCCGGATGCCTGAGGATACGAGGTCGCGCACCACCGCCTGCGCCTCATCCAGGTTGTCCATCATTCCGACTACCGTCTTCGCCATCTTTGCTCTCCTCGGGGTTGGAACCGCTGCGTTGAACCGTTGCCTGCTCGCGGCGCAGGGTGACCTGCTCGCGATGGCGCGTCTGCACCTCGCGCCGACGCAGCCGTATCTCCTCCTTCAGGACCCATTGCCGCTGTACCGTCACCACTTCCTCGTAGACCGGAATGATCAGCAGGTCGCCTTCCTCGCGAGGCGGCGCAGGCGCCTCGACCACCCGATTGATCGCGACATGCTCGATGTCGACCTCGTCGTGTTGCAGCGGCTCGTCGATGTGCTCGACGTGCTCCTGCACTGACTTGCGCACGCGCACCACGCCGGTTTCGACGTCGCGCTTGGATACGTGCGCGTCCTCCTGCGCCACGGGGACGATGCGTTCGGGCATGCGCGAGGGAAAGCAAGCCCCTTGCCAGTCATGAGCCGAGCGGCCCATGGCCGCCGGTCGGGCAGGATTATTGCTGCAGGGTTCCCAGGCGCGCACTATCGCTGCCCGACCCGATTAACGGAATTACACAGGAGAGATCATGAGATTCGCCAAACCCTTACTCGTAGCCTCCGCGCTCGCGCTGGCCTTCGGCGCGTACGCCGCGGACGACAAGCAGGCCCGGGCCAAAGACCCGGAGCCCGGCTTCAACAACCTGGACGCCAACAACGACGGCTCGGTGAGCCGCGCGGAGTACCTGATGGTGAAGGGCAAGAAGGACATCGGCCGCGCCGCCGACGCCGTGAAGGACGCGGTGAGCAGCGACGACAAGAGCTCGAGCACGGGCTCGAGCGCCGGCTCCACCAGCAAGAAGTAGCCGCTACTTAGTCCACGAGTCCCGCAGCGTCACCGTGCGGTTGAAGCCGTCGCGGTCGCGCACGAAGTAGCCGTGCCGCTCGAACTGGAAGCACTCGCCGGCCTGCGCGCCGGCGAGCGCCGGCTCGAGCTGTGCGCGGATGGTCTTCTTCGAGTCCGGGTTGAGCTGCGCGACGAAGTCTTCGCCCGGCTGCGGCGCCTGGAACAGGCGGTCGTACAGGTGCACGGGAGCGGCGTGCGCGTGCCGCGCGCTCACCCAGTGGATGTTGCCCTTGACCTTGTACTTGTCCGCGCCGGGGGTGCCTGACTTCGAATCGGGATGGTAGGCGCAGCGCACGACGCCGTTGTCCACGCCCAGGCATTTCACCACGTAACCGTAGCGCAGGCGCACTTCATTGCCCGGGTAAAGGCGAAAGTAGCCTTTCTGCGGCTTTTCCTGGTAGTCCTCGCGCTCGATCCACAGCTCGCGCGCGAAGGGCACCGCGCGCCTTCCCTGCTCGGGCTTCTGCGGATGGTTCGGCACTTCGGCGAGCTCTTCTTTCGACTCGGGATAGTTATCGATCACCAGCTTGAGCGGATCGAGCACCGCCATGCGGCGCGGCGCCACCTCATTCAGGTGCTCGCGCATGGAGCTTTCCAGCTCGCCGAACTCGATCAGCTGGTTCGCCTTGGATACGCCGATCTTCTCGGCGAAGTGGCGGAAGCCCTCCGGCGTATAGCCGCGACGGCGCGCGCCCGCCAGGGTCGGCATGCGCGGATCGTCCCAGCCGTCGACATGGCCTTCTTCCACCAGCTGGATCAGGCGCCTCTTGGAAAGCACCACGTAGGTCAGGTTGAGCCGGGCGAACTCGATCTGCTGCGGCAGCGGCCGCTCCAGCAGGCCGCCCTCGGCGAGGCGCTCGAGCAGCCAGTCGTAAAACGGCCGCTGGTCCTCGAACTCCAGGGTGCACAGCGAATGCGTGACGCGCTCGAGCGCATCCTCGATGGGGTGCGCGTAGGTGTACATGGGGTAGATGCACCACTTCCCGCCGGTGCGGTGGTGCTCGGCGTGGCGGATGCGGTAGAGCACCGGGTCGCGCAGGTTCAGGTTCGGCGAGGCCATGTCGATCTTCGCGCGCAGCACGTGGGCGCCGTCGGCAAACTCGCCCCGCTTCATGCGCTCCAGGAGGTCGCCGTTCTCGACAGCGCTGCGGCCGCGGTAGGGCGAGTCGCGGCCGGGCTCGGTGAAGCTGCCGCGGTTCGCGCGCATGTCGTCCGCGCTCTGGCTGTCCACGTAGGCGAGGCCGCGCCCCACCAGGTACTGGGCGGCGCGGTACATGAAGTCGAAATAGTCGCTGGCGTAAAGCGGCGTATCGAAGGCGAACCCGAGCCAGCGCACCGCCTCGATGATCGCGTCGACGTACTCCTGCTCCTCCTTCTCGGGATTGGTATCGTCGAAGCGCAGGTTGCACCGGCCGCCGTACTCCAGCGCCAGGCCGAAGTTCAGGCATATCGACTTGGCGTGGCCGAAATGCAGATAGCCGTTCGGTTCGGGCGGGAAACGGGTGACAATGGCCTGGTGCCTGCCCGAGGCGAGATCCGCCTCGATCACCTGGCGAATGAAATTGGACGTGGAAGGAGGGCGCTGCATCGTGAAAAAGCTCGGGATATTCATAATTTTACAGTGCGCGCTGCTCGGCCTGGCGCAGGCCCAGAGCTTTCCGTCCAAGCCCATGCGCATCCTGGTGCCCAGCCCGGCGGGCAGCTCGCCCGACATCCGCGCGCGCCAGATCGCCGGCAAGCTCGCGCAGGCTTTCGGCCAGGCGGTGATTGTGGAAAACCGTCCCGGCGGCGCGGGACTGATCGCGGCGCGCGAGGCGGCCGGCGCGGCGCCCGACGGCCACACCCTGCTGCTCGCGCTCATCAACAACGCCATCGCCGACGTGCTCAAGCCCGATCCCTGCTGCCGCCTCAACCAGGAGCTGCTGCCGGTGTCGCGCTTCACCATGACGCCGCTGGTGATGGTGGTGCATCCGTCGCTGAAGACCAATACGGTCATCGACTACGTGCAGCTCGCCAAGCAGAAGCCCGGCGGCCTCACGTACGCCTCGGCCGGCCCCGGCAGCATCAGCCATCTGGTGGGCGAGTGGCTGAAGTCGGAAACCGGCACCGACATCCTGCAGGTGCCCTACAAAGGCGTGAACGCCGAGCTCCCCGACCTCATGGGCGGGCAGGTGCACACCGCGTTCGTGGTGCCGCAGGTGCTCATCGCCCCGGTGAAGGCCGAGAAGCTGCGCGCGCTCGCCATCATGGGTCCCGCGCGCCTGGACGTCCTGCCCGGCGTGCCGACCATGCGCGAGGCGGGAATGCCCGGCGTCGAGGCGATCGTCTGGAACGGCATCTTCGTGCCCGCCGGCACGCCGCCGCCGGCCATCGAGGTGCTGCACCGCGAGCTGGTGCGCGCCTTCAACGCGCCGGACATCAAGGAGCAGGTGACCAGGACCGGGTCCTACGTCGCCGCCGACACCCCCGCGGAATTCGCCGCCTTCATCCGCGCCGAGAACGCGAAGTGGGCCAAGGTCATCAAGGACGCCAAGATCACCGCCAACTGAAATCGGGGTCAGAGCCCGAATTCAAAATCGGGGTCAGAGCCCGATTGGATCGGTCAGTAGACCACCACGCTGCGGATGGATTCGCCGGCGTGCATCAGGTCGAAAGCCTTGTTGATATCGGCCAGCGGCATGGTGTGCGTGATCAGATCGTCGATGTTGATCTTGCCGTCCATGTACCAGTCCACGATCCTGGGCACGTCGCTGCGGCCCCTGGCGCCGCCGAAGGCGGTGCCTTTCCACGTGCGCCCGGTCACGAGCTGAAAAGGCCGCGTGCGTATCTCCTGCCCCGCGCCCGCCACGCCGATGATGACCGAGGTGCCCCAGCCCCTATGGCAGCACTCGAGCGCCTGGCGCATCAGGTCTACGTTGCCGATGCACTCGAAGCTGTAGTCGGCTCCGCCGCCGGTAAGCTCAACAAGGTGCGGGACCAGGTCCCCCTTGAGCTCCTTCGGGTTCACGAAATGCGTCATGCCGAACTTCTCGGCCAGCGCCTTGCGGCGCGGATTGATGTCGACGCCGACGATCATGTCGGCGCCGGCCAGCCGGGCGCCTTGCACCACGTTCAGGCCGATACCGCCCAGCCCGAAGACCACCACGTTGGCGCCGGGCTCAACCTTCGCGGTATTGATGACCGCCCCGATGCCGGTCGTCACGCCGCAGCCGATGTAGCAGACCTTGTCGAACGGCGCGTCCTCACGGATCTTCGCCAGCGCGATCTCGGGCAGCACGGTGAAGTTCGAGAACGTCGAGCAGCCCATGTAATGCAGCACCGGCTTGCCGTCGAGCGAGAACCTGCTGGTTCCGTCCGGCATGACGCCCCTGCCCTGCGTCGCGCGAATCGCCGTGCACAGGTTGGTCTTGCGCGACAGGCAGGCCTTGCACTGGCGGCACTCCGGCGTGTAAAGCGGGATCACGTGGTCGCCCTTCTTGAGCGCGGTGACGCCCGGCCCCGTATCCACCACCACGCCGGCGCCTTCGTGGCCGAGAATCGCGGGAAACAGCCCCTCCGGGTCAGCGCCGGACAGGGTGAACTCATCCGTATGACACACGCCGGAGGCTTTCACCTCGATCAGGACTTCCCCGGCTTTCGGCCCCTCGAGGTCGACGGTTTCAATCGACAGCGGTTTTCCTGCCTGGTGGGCGACTGCGGCGCGGGTTTTCATGCCCCGATTCTAATCGGGCTCTGACCCCGATTTCAGCGGCGGGCGAGGCGTTCGAAGTCGTCGTCGACGCCCAACATGTAGCGCGCGAGGTCGTCGACCACGTCGCTGAACACGGCGGTCGACAGGCGGTACTGCACGCGGCCCAGGCGGCGCACGTTGGTGAGCTCGACCTGCACCAGTTGCGCGTCGTAGTCGGGCCGCAGCACGATCTCGCAGGGCAGCGAGCCGGTGACGCTGAACTCGGCGCGCGACACCTTGCCGAAGTCGTTCTTCGCCTCGACGCGGTGGCTGAAGGCGATCTTCATGGCCTTCAGGTACTGCTCGCAGCGCGGGATGTCCTCGCCCAGCAGCTTCGCCTTCGCCGGCACGCTGGGGGTAATGCGAAAGCGCATGAACATGTGGTCGTGCACCTCGCGGCCGTGCAGGTGGCGCTTGCGCGCATCGACGAACGCCTCCGACAGGCGCACCGCCGGCAGCTTGCCCAGGTAGATGAACTCGTAGGGCTGCTCGGAGGTGGGACGGATCTCGTTCAGCTCGCGCACCAGCTCGAGCAGATACTGGAAGGCCGCGGCCATCGCCTGGTCGAGCTCGGCGATGCGCTTGTCGCGCTCCGCCTTCGCGTCGGGCTGGGGCGGCAGCACCGAGGCCTGCTTGCGCAGCATGTCGAGCGCCGCCCGGCGCATGGTGCCGGTGTTGGTCAGCTCGGCCACCGGCGTGGGGCCGAGCGAGCGCTCGAAGGCTTCGCGCTTGCGCGCCTGCTCCTCGGCCCAGCGGCGCATTTCGTACTCCTTGCGCAGCTGCGCCTGCTGCTCGGCCTTGATGCGCGCCTGCTCCTCCCGGTCGTACTGCTCGGCGAACCGGTCGAGATCCTTGAGCAGCTGGCTGCGCGCCTTGTCCTCCTC